>MAXM01000163.1:3790-4570 GCA_001751015.1 Desulfobacterales bacterium C00003106 | reverse complement strand
CTTCTCCTTTCTCCTGCGTCCGGGAGCATGTAGTCTGCAATCTTAATGAAATCATCCTTTTCCTTATTGAGAAGAAGAGGGATAACTTTGTCAAAAAGGAATATGTGTTTTACCTGGTTAATTATGAAATCAAATGCTTCCGCCAGAGTTTTTTTCTCGTTGACCCTACAGGTTATCTCGCAAGCGGTTTCCATTTCCTCGTAAGATTTGCTCAGCTCTTCGGATTTTGTCTTTACTTCGTTTTCAAGCCGAGACGTATAGCTCTTGATTTTTGTCTTGAGTCTCAGTCTCTCTTCAGCCCGGTTCAACGCTGCGGAAAGCACCTCGATGCTAATCGGTTTTGTAATAAAGTCAGATGCATCGAGCTGTAACGATTTGATAGCAATCTCCATATCAGCATGTGCGGTTATTACAATAACCTCAGTCTCGGCGTCTGTCTCCTTGATAATCTTTAACACATCCAGCCCACTCATCCCCGGCATTCTTATATCAATCAAGACAATCGAAGGCCGGTGTTGTTCAAAAAGCTCGATACCATGCCTTCCGTTCTCTGCTGTAATAACGCTGTAGCCATCACTTACAAGCGATATGCGCAGTAATTTTCTGGCGCCCTCTTCATCATCTATCAACAGAAGCTTTGACACAATATTCTCCGTGTGTTAGCTAGTTTTCAACTTTCTCTTCTTTCTCCACACCCTTTTCCAGGAGTAACTTATGCTGGTAAGCATCCGCGGTCTTGGTGAGAAGTTCATCTATATCGCAAGGTTTCATCACATAATC
>MAXM01000163.1:0-3779 GCA_001751015.1 Desulfobacterales bacterium C00003106 | reverse complement strand
TCCATTCCTGACTCGATCGAGGCATGCCCTGTGAGCATAATAACTTCGATGGACGGATCTATTTTCTTGATTTCAGCCAAGGTCTCAATGCCGTCGATTCCGGGCATCTTGACATCTATAACAGCCACGTCAAAAGACTTCTCTTTGACCAGATTTATGGCTTCGCTGCCGCTCGCGGCATCCGTGATATCTATCTTTCTTAACTTCAACCTGTTGGCAAGAGTTATCCTGAAGTCGTCCTCATCATCCACCAAAAGCATCCGAATTCTCTCCATATTCTTATCCCTCCAAAAACACTACTCAAACATTTTCCCATCGACTAAATAACCCCGCATACTTTTTAGATTTCGCACCAAAAAAATGAAGCTTTGTTAATTTAGCAATAGCAATAAAAAGAATGAGTTATCAGATATAACATTATCTGAAATCTTACTACAATTCAGTAGCACTGCTCCTCATACGGCAACTATTTTTCATAATGCAACCCATTATCGCAAGAAATACTGAAGAGATGACAGTGCAATACATTATGTAACTATTTGATTGTTATGGTGATTAAATTTACAAAAATTCTATTCCCCAAGTGCGAAATGTAAGTTACTTCACTTTTATATTATATTAAACCTACATTTCGCTCGTTTCTAAAATAATTAACGAGAACAGATAGTTATAGCTTGCATAGAATCCGGCTTGGAAAAAGTTCCATCAATAAAATCAATAGGTTACAGGAAGGCAAGCAAAATATAGAATTAAAGTATACCATAAGAATTATTCCAGATCAACCGTCATCTCATGAACCAAACCCGCGACAGCCATAAGCATTATCAAAAAATCGGCAAAACAGCAAGAATTCATCCCTGTTGCCATCCATGCGCCTCCCGTAAGGAAGATAGCGCTCCTCTGTCTTATCAAATATCCACAGCCTGGACAGTTTTTATGCTTGACTTTTTGCGTGTCATGGACTTAGATGATCTGTTTGTGAAACTCGATGTCTGCGGTCGGATAGTTGATGAAAACACACGGAATATGGACCGTGGCTATTGATGCCCGCGAAAAATTCTAATTTTTCAGCCTTTCGAGGCATGACTGCATAGGTTCAGAAATGGTGTAAGGGAGAGGACATGAATGAGGTGATTCAGCAGATAAGGAATATCGGCTTGATAGGTCATACGGGTGCGGGCAAGACATCCGTTGCAGAGGCAATCTTGTTTGATTCAGGGGTAACTCCGAAATTGGGCCGTGTCGATGATGGAAATTCCGTCCTGGATTTTGACCCCGAGGAGGTCAAGCGCCGCGTGACCATCAGTTCTGCTTTTCATCAATGCATCTGGAACAAACATCGTATCGCCTTTGTTGATACACCTGGTGATACGAATTTTATCGCGGATACCAAGACGTGTCTTCAGGGTGCGGATGGCGCACTCGTGGTGGTGGATGCTGTTGACGGCGTCAAGGTCCAAACGGAGCGAACATGGGAATTTGCCGACAAACTGCAACTGCCCCGGATCGTCCTTATCAATAAAATGGATGCGGAACGGGCTGATTTTTTCAAGGTGCTTGATGAAATAAGAAACGCTTTCGGTCCCAAAGCGGTCCCCTTGCAGATCCCGATAGGCGCGGGGGATTCCTTTGCGGGCGTTATCGATCTTATTGAGCAGCGGGCATATCTCCAGTCAAAAGGAGGGAAGAAACTTCAACGCGGGGATATCCCGCCTGACATGACCGATCTCGTGGCAAGTCGCCGTGAGATGCTGATTGAAGCCATCGCAGAATCGGATGACTCCCTTCTTGAGCAATACCTCGAAGGTGAAGAACTTGATATTGAACAGCTTCGCAAGGGTATTCGACATGGGGTTGTGTCCGGGCTGTGTGTTCCTGTGCTGTGCGGTTCCGCCATAAGCAATATCGGCATAGATACATTGCTTGAAGCTATATGCCTCTGTCTCCCTTCCCCGCTGGACAGGGACTCCAGGAAAGGCAAAGATCCGGAAACGGACAACGAGCTGGAAAGAGCCCCTGATCCCGATGCTCCGTTTTCAGCGCTGATTCTCAAAACACTCGCAGATCCTTATGCGGGCAAGCTCTCCATATTCAGAATCTATTCCGGCAAAATAGAGAGTGACGGCGTTTTCTATAATGCCACAAAAAAGACGAAAGAGCGGTACACTCAGCTTTACGCACTCGCGGGCAAGGATCAGACCCCGGTTTCGGAAGCAGGCACCGGTGATATCGTGGCAGTTGCAAAACTAAAGGAAACCGGCACGGGCGATACGGTTTGCGATGAAAACCCATCTATTATATATGAGGGGGCTGAGCCGCTTCCGCCTTTGATGTCGTATGCGATTCAGCCCAAATCAAAAGGAGACGAAGAAAAGATTTTCGGCGGTCTCGCCAAGCTTCTTGAAGAAGACACGGCCCTGACCATCACCCGTGACGAACTGACCAAAGAGGTCATCCTCTCGGGACAGGGAAATGTGCATATCGATGCCACGGTGGCAAAGCTCAAACGAAGATATAATGTGGAAGTGACCCTGAAGACCCCAAAGGTGCCTTATTTGGAAACCATAACAAAAAAGGTGAGGGTTCAGGGGAAACACAAGAAGCAGACAGGCGGCCACGGACAATACGGGGATTGCTGGATTGAGATGGAACCTCTTGCGCGCGGCAAAGGATTTGAATTTGTCAACAAGATAGTCGGTGGAGTAATTCCGAGGCAATACATCCCGGCAGTCGAGAAGGGGGTAGGTGAGGCCATGGCAAAGGGCGTACTCGCAGGAAATTCATGCGTGGACTTCAGAGTTACTCTTGTTGACGGGTCTTACCATGCGGTTGATTCGTCAGAAATGGCTTTCAAGATCGCGGGCGCACTCGCATTTCGCAAGGCCCTGGCGGATGCAAATCCCATCCTGTTGGAACCGATCATGCAGAGCGCCATAACCGTTCCGGAAGCGTCAATGGGAGATATCATCGGCGACTTGAACAGCCGGAGGGGACGCGTACTGGGCGTGGACAGCAAGGGGAAAAATCAGATTATCAATGCCCATGTGCCGATGGCGGAATTTCTTTCCTACGCTCCGGATCTCCGCTCCATGACAGGAGGACGAGGATTCTTTACGACCAAATTGTCACACTATGAAGAGGTCCCGCAGCAGATTGCGCAGAAGGTTATTGAAGCGGCCGGCAAAGAGGGATAAAATAAGCGGCTCTTTCTATAGGGCTTTGGCACGGTTCTTTGTGACAGTTTGGTTATTTTGCTTTTTGGTGTTGATTTTTGGAACAAAAAGTATTACATATATATATTTTCACGTTTGCGGGCTTTGCCAGCGTAGCTCAGGTGGTAGAGCAACTGATTTGTAATCAGTGGGTCGGGGGTTCGAATCCCTCCGCTGGCTTCATGTTCAGGACTGTGTCCGGTTCTGTCTTGTGGAGGGGTTCCCGAGTGGCCAAAGGGAACAGACTGTAAATCTGTCGGCGATGCCTTCGGAGGTTCAAATCCTCCCCCCTCCACCATACGGATATTCTCAAAAAGTTATAGACCTTCAGATAATTAATTGCACAAGGCCAGAGAGAAAAATCCGAGTAAGGCGTACATAGGGTACGTTGTCGAGGATTTTGACCGATAACGCCGTGCAATTATTTAGGTGAAAGTCTATAGGATAATACTTGCAATCCCGGTTATATGCCTTTTCAATTGCGCGAAGTTCTTGAAAAGTTACCACCAAACGGAAAAACACCAGTTGTGCAAGGAAGTTTTATTGCGGGAATAGCTCAGTTGGCTA
>MAXM01000162.1 GCA_001751015.1 Desulfobacterales bacterium C00003106 | reverse complement strand
GTATTATTTCGAATATGGGACGACTGCGAGTTACGGATCAACCACCACGGCTGCGAGCGCCGGTTCGGGCCAAAGCACCGAGTCTGTCAGCGCTGACCTGACAGGCCTAAGCCCAGACATTACCTATCATTACCGGCTGGTTGCTGAAAACGATATCGGATCGACCCGTGGGGATGGCCGGACTTTTATTATCGGCGACGACGATGATGATGATGATAGCGACTACTGTTTTATTACCACTGCCGCCTGCGGTTCTCAGCAATAAACGCGGACGGAACCTATTCATAACGCCGGTGAGATTATGAACGAGTCGGCTTTCGCAAGTCCAGCATCCGGCTGACGGCCTTGAACGCGGGAATACGTATGGTTTCGGGCACCTTGATGACATGTTCCATATTCTCAAGAGATCGCAGGACATCAGCTATGCGTGTCCGCTTCATGTCCTGACAAACCAGTCCCTCCCACGCGAGATAAAACCTCTTGTGCGGGTTATCGCGGCGCATTGGATAAAGGAGCCCCTCTTCCGTGCCGACAATAAACGCTTCCGCGTCCGACTGCCGGACATAGGAAAGCATTCCTGATGTACTGCAAATCCTGTCTGCAAGATCAAGGACCTCGGGTCTGCACTCGGGGTGAGCTATGAAGACCGCTTCGGGATGGGCTTCCTTTTGCGCCAATACATCCTGGCGTGTCATCTCGTCGTGAACAGGGCAACAACCATCCCACAGAATTATTTCTTTGTCGGTCCTTTGCGCCACGTACATGGCCAGATTTCTGTCCGGAGTCATTAAAATCCTCTTTGAATCCAGACTCTTTGCAACCTCTATTGCATTGGCGGAAGTGCAGCACATATCACTTAACGCCTTTACCGAGGCCGGGGAATTGACATAGGTGACAACAGGGACCCCGGGCAACTCAGCCTTTTTCGCCAGAAGCGTTTCCGGGGTAATGGCATCCGCCATCGGACATCCCGCATTCGAAACAGGAAGGAGCACAGTCTTGTCCGGACAGGCGATTGATGCCGTCTCCGCCATGAAATGAACACCGCAGAACAGGATCACATCGGCATCTGTCCCGGCGGCCTTGAGACTCAACTCAAGGGAATCCCCGCAGAGATCAGCCACGTCCTGGATCTCAGGCCTCTGGTAGTTGTGCGCCAGCAAGATCGCGTTTTTTTCTTTTAGTAATCGTCGTATCTTATTCTGCACTTCTACCATCCCGTATCATTTGTATCCATCTTTATTACCTCAGTCCCTTTTGGTATATCAAAGACAAAGAAAGATGGTTTGAGACCCCGGCTAAACTGAATGTTGCCAAAGGTTATTGTGGTAGTATCACCAAATGAGTTGACAACCTTTGAACGAACAATATCAAAGGTGTCCACAGAGACCCAAAGATAGAGAGTTGAGAGATTCGGGCTTGCAATCCTGGGCGTAAGCAAGAGTAAATGGTGTTTGCGTTCTTTCTCCTCTGAAGAGGCGAAGGATATGTCAAACCGGGAACGGAGCACGGAGATATCCGCGAGGAAACTCAGCCCCTCGCCATCCCCGAAGTAGTCGTCCGCCTGGCCCACCATGACCTGTGCCTCGTCCGGGCGGTACATCCACAGTCTCTTTCCATCAGTGACAATGGTATGCCTGTCCGGGGTCTCATAATCCCATCGCATCATGTTCGGTTTTTTGAAATAGACCCTCCCCGCCGCCGTATCGGTTACGTCCATTGCCTTGAGAGTCGACTCCTGATAGAACCTGGACTGGCAATCAGTCGAGGCATACCGGGTCTCCACACGGTCTATCACCTCCGAAACAGTCAATGCCCGGGACTCAGCGGCACAGCACAACAACAGCACAACAAAAACAAACGTTCGTCTCATAAGATCCCCTATTCCCCAATCTTCCTTGCCAGCACGTCTCTCGGCTTGCTCCCGTCAGAGGGGCCGACCACGCCTTCTTTTTCCATTACCTCTATCATTCGGGCGGAGCGATTGTATCCCACTCGAAGTCTCCTTTGCAACATCGAAATCGATGCCTGACCTGTCTGCGTGACGATTTCCACAGCCTCGTCATATTTTTCGTCGTATTCGCTCTCCTCTTCCCCTGTCTTCTCCTTTGGCCCGGTTTCCAGAACACTTGCATCATAGACCGGTTTTCCCTGTTTTGTCACGAATTCTATGACCTTCGCGATCTCCGTCTCTGATACATAAGCGCCATGTATCCTCTGAAGCTTCGCCGTGCCGGGTGCGAGGAAAAGCATATCGCCTGCGCCGAGAAGGCTTTCGGCTCCATTGCAATCAAGTATAGTCCTGGAATCTGTCTTTGAGGAGACCTGAAATGATATCCTTGCCGGCATATTTGCCTTGATGATTCCGGTCAGAACATCTACCGAGGGTCTTTGCGTGGCAATCAACAGATGAATCCCGGCTGCCCTTGCCATCTGAGAAAGACGTGTAACAGCCATTTCCACATCCCTTGATGCAACCATCATCAAGTCGGCCAGTTCATCTATGACCACGACAACATAAGGAAACGGTTCATCTTTCACCTTGCGATTGTAGCGATCAACATTCCGGACCCCCAACTCCGCCATCAGTTCATAGCGACGCTCCATCTCCCGCACCGCCCAGTAAAGAGCATTTGTCGCCTTCTGAGGATCAGTTACAACCGGTGTTATCAGGTGGGGTATCCCGTCATAGACGGAAAGTTCGATCCGTTTAGGATCTATCATGATCATCTTTATTTCGTCCGGGGTCGACTTGTAAAGCATGCTGCAGATCATTGAGTTCAAGGCAACACTCTTTCCGGTCCCGGTTGCGCCCGCAATAAGCAGATGGGGCATTCTGGCGAGGTCCGCCACAACCGCATTCCCTGCAATCTCCTTTCCGAGAACAATGGTAAGCCTTGATCCGGAACGACAGAATGAGCCATCCATAAGGATCTCTTTCAATTTCACAACAAGGCGGTTGGAATTCGGTATCTCAATCCCGACCGCGGCCTTTCCCGGTATTGGCGCAACTATGCGGATGCTGACCGCCTTTAACGAGAGGGCAAGATCGTCTGTCAGGTTCACGATCTTACTGATTTTGACGCCCGGAGCAGGTTCGTATTCGAAGGTGGTAATAACAGGGCCCGGACATACCTCCGTCACCTTGCCGGATACGCCAAAATCCTGCATCTTCTTTTCCAGAAGCTTTGACAGCATTACAAGACCCTCGTGATCCGCGCCCTTCCGGTTGCTCTCAGGCCCGTCCAGTAAGCCGATGGGTGGAAGCTGATAGGTTGTTCTTCCCCTGTCGTTCATAAAGGGAAATTCACCCTGCCCGCCTACAGGGGATTCCTTGACCGGTTTGGGCAGGGACTCCTTGATCTTTATTCTCCTTGCCCTCCCTGTGGAATGGAGTTTTTTCGTCTCCTTCCGCGCCTTTGCCTTTATGCGGCGCTCCCTGTAAATTGTCCACGATCTCTTTATCCGTTGCGCCATCACACGGACTGCGGACAAGAGTCTTTTGCCTAACAACAGAAAAGAAAACCTGGTCATCAGGATAAAGGAGATTGCCCAAACCGCCACAAGGAGAATAATCCCGCCGGTAGCGCTGAAATACGTCTCCAGAACTTGCGAAAGGGGTATCCCGAGCATACCTCCGCTGGAAAATACCCGCTCTGCTATAACATAGTTGGTTTTTTGAAATGCGAGCAGCGCCCCTGTGGAAAGAGCGAGAAGGAGACCTCCGGCAATCGTCAGCAGCGTTTTTGTGCCGCAGGTCTTTTTGAAGACATGAACGGTGAGAAGAAGCAGCAGAACAGGGAACCAGTATGCCCCAAGCCCGAATAGTTCAATCAGAAACCCGGACGTATGAGCGCCCGCGGACCCGAACAGGTTATGTATCTGTACGGCTGTCGAGACATGGTTGATCGAAGGATCTTCCGGATGGTAAGAAAGAAGTCCTGCTGATACAAATATGACCAGAAAGACAAGGACAATCCCAACGATCTCTTTACGCATAGCAAAGATTGATTAACTCCAGTTTTGACGATTTCAAAAGGGATGGAAACGAATTATAAACCGTTTCCATTTTCAGACTTCCAATATGACCGGAAAAATAACAGGTCTTCTTTCGATCACAAAAAAGAAATAGTTGCGCAGGGCCTTGACTATCGCGACCTTGGTCCCTTCCCAATTGTGGTCATCTTGCGCGATACGCTCCTCGATGATTTCCAGGACAACGCATTTGGCGTCTTCGAGGATATGACTCCGGGGGTCAAAGACAAAACCACGCGAGATGATCTCGGGGCCCTGCACCACAATCCCGGTATCCTGATCAACAGCCATCGCAAAAATAACAAGCCCATCCTCAGAAAGGTCCCTCCGGTCTCTCAATATCCTCGCCCCGACATCGCCCACCCCTTTTCCATCGACCAGTATCCGGCCTGTTTTGACCTTCTCTCCAACGTATCCGCCGGTCTCATCAAATACAATAATCCTTCCGTCTTCGCCGCGCAATATGTTCTTTTCGGGTATACCCATCTGTTCCGCGAGATGGCCGTGAAGAACGAGATGCCGGTATTCTCCGTGGATGGCAATGAAATGTTTCGGCTTGGTCAGATTTATCATCAGCCTGAGTTCTTCCCTGAAGGCATGCCCGGACACATGTATTTTCGAGACCTTTTCGTAAATAACCTCAGCGCCTTTTTTGTAAAGGAGATTAATGATATGGGCAATCGCCTTTTCATTGCCGGGTATGAACTTGGATGACAGGACAACGGTATCGCCGGCTTTTATCTTGATCTGCTTGTGGGAGCCGAGCGCCATCCGGTTCAGGGCGGACATGGGCTCACCCTGGCTTCCTGTAGTCACGATCACCACTTCCTCATCCGGGGTGTTCTTAACATTCCCTATCGTAATCTCCTGTGACTTTGCAACATGGATGTATCCGAGTTCCTTGGCAATCGCCACGCTTGCCACTATGCTTCGGCCGTTGAAGACGACCTTTCTGTCAAATATCCGGGCAATATCCACGACCTGTTGAATGCGGGTGATATTTGAGGCAAACATGGCGATAATAATTCGACCGCTGCATTCCCGGCAGATGTTCTCCAATGTGTTTCCGATCTCCTTTTCGGAGATGTTATATCCCTCTTTTTCGACATTGGTGGAGTCAGACATAAGGGCCAGGACCCCTTCTTCTCCAAATGCAGCAAATCGTGCAAGATCAGTCATCTCACCCTGCACAGGGATCTGGCTGATCTTGAAATCGCCTGTATGTACTACAAGTCCCACAGGGGTCCTGATCGCGAGGCCGACCCCGTCCACGACACTGTGGGCCACCCGGACAAATTCGATGTTGAACGGCCCTATATCAATCCTGTCCCCCGGGGCTATTCTGTTCACAGAAACCCGATCAACCAGCTTGTGCTCTCGCAGCTTGTGTTCAAGAAGGCCCAGCGTGAAGGCCGTGCCATATATCGGCGCCGTTATCTCGGGGACAATGTATGGAACCGCGCCAATGTGGTCTTCATGGCCGTGGGTCAGTATGATCCCCTTTACCTTCTCTTTGTTTTCCTTCAGATAGGTTATATCAGGAATTACAATATCGACTCCGAGCATATAGTCTTCAGGGAACATGATCCCGGCGTCGATCACCATGATGCTGTCACCATATTCAAAGAGCATCATATTAAGGCCGATCTCCCCCAGCCCTCCGAGTGGTATAATCTGAAGCCTCTCTTTATCCATTTGCGTCCTTTTCCATCTTCAAATCCCTGCACATGATAGACCGAACGGTCTCCATAAGAGCATCTATATTCTTGTTTGAAAAACCGGTTGTTTCGACAGGGGGATGAATCCGAAGCAGAATTCTGCCCGGTTCAATCCTCAGGCTCCCTTTTGGCAGGATTGCCCCGCTTCCCAAAATCGTTACCGGCACTATCGGACGTCCCGAACTAAGAGCAAGCACAAATCCGCCTTTTTTAAAAGGCTTTATACGACCATCATCGCTTCTCGACCCTTCAGGAAAGACCAGGACAGAGGTCCCCTCCTGCACCTTTCTCGCTGCCCTTTGTATGCTCCTGAACGCTGCCTTGCGGTTGGCCCGGTCGATTTCAATATAACCGGCGTTGGACATGGCCCGTCCGAAAACAGGTATGCGAAAGAGTTCGATCTTTGCAAGCCAGCGAAACTGGACTCTAAGATGGCCCAGGAGCGCCGGGATATCATACATACTCTGATGGTTTGACATGAACACATACGTCTCTTTCTCATCAATGTGTTCAAGCCCATGCACACGCACCTTGACTCCGGTGATAATCAGGACAATCCGCGCCCATAACCGCGCTACACAATGCGCGATATCCCCTGTATTCTGAAAAAAAGAGACAATGAATGAAATTATGGAAAAAAACAGGGTAACAAAGACTACGCCCTCCACAGCTACGACATCAACTAACCGCATTAGACGTTTCCCGACATATTGAAGTTTGATGATAGATCACGACGTAAGTTTGAGTCTTTCAAATACGCTGTCCGCAAATTCAACAATAGAATCACGCTGCCGTTTGTCTGCATAGTGAATACATGCGCAACGCATTCTGTTGCGTGACCTTATCAGAAGTTCAAAGGAGATCGACGTAGGTTCGAGCAATACTGCATAGTAAAAAGGCTGGCATTCGGCATGCTCAAGCTGTATGGAATCCATAAGCTCAGGATCAATTGGTATCCAATACATACCGTCTACAGGTTGCGGACCGAATGCTTCGTTGAAATAATCCTTTATCTTCTTGTAATCATCCGGCCTTAATTCATCTATGAGATATTGCTTCATCAAAATTCTCCTGTAAGAGACTCGGAAATAAATAATTGCGAGAAATTGCGCCGGATTTATACCTCGGAAGGTCATAAATTGAGGTTTTTTCGGTGAGCAATGAGCATCAAGAGCAAGGCGCGAAGGCGCGGAATAGCAGGCTATTGCAAGTCTGAGCAACGTAGCTATTGATGTTCAGTGCCGGCGAAAAAGCGCAAGTTATGGCCTTTCGAGGTATATCTTAATATTTAAACAAAATATTAACCGAAGGCAAGGGCGTTTCCGTGAGGAAGGGTCTTGGGAGGGCTCCCTTCACTCATTAAGGTTAGCAATAAAATCCTTCAAATTTGAAATTGTTTTTAGATTTGATTTCCTTGCCTGGCTTTGTCTCATCATTAGCGCATACGTATTGCTAAAACCTAATGGTTGAAGCCAATCTATATCATATTGCTTTTTTGATTCTTCTTTCACGTAAATATATACCTTGGTCTCATCTTTCAATATAGAATTCCGTATCTTTTCATCCACATTCAAAATAGTAAGTAATCCTGTTCCCGTATATTCTGGATAGAGGTCAATTTCTCCATTGATCAGCGCGTCAAAACATATTTTTGTTCCGGCAAGTCCTGTTTTTAGTTCTACATCCAAAGCGCTATAGTTTTCAATAAGCAGGGCGAATATATGCGCCAATATGTATTGTTCCGTAAAGTTTTTGGAACCGATAACAATATCAGCTTTTCCCTCTTTAAGTTTAGAGATTTCAAATCCCTTTTTTTCCAAAAAGTCCTTTGCTACCTTTGATGGTGTTTCCTTATTGTGATCTACTCGAAAGTTTAATTCTGCCATTGTTTCATTAGAAATCTCCTCTTCAAGTTTTGAAAACAGATTACGAAGAATTGGATATTCCCTCAGTGTTTCCCCTCTCACAAGCGGCACGGCACAATAGGGCGGAAAATAATGCTTGTCATCCTGAAGTATTTGAAATTGATAAGCCTTAATTCGTCCATCTGTCAAAAATCCACTAATGACGTCAACCTTTTTTTCTTTCAGTGCTTGATACATCAACCCGGGATCGAGTTCTACCGTTTTCATTGAGAGTTGGTAATGTTTTTTGAGCCCCGGGTATCCATCCGCTCGTTCCATAAATTCCGCTGTAAATCCTGCTCGAAACGAATGTTCAAAAAACGAAGGCATAACAAAAAAAGGGATAACGATAAAAATGAGCAATGATGAAAAAATAAGCACAGGTTTAATTAACTGTCGAATAAATTTTTGCAATATTCCTAATACAAAATCAAAAAACAGGGCTAACATTGCTGCCGGAATTGCACCGGCAAGAATCATATTTACATTGTTAAGAGCAATTCCCCGAAAGATAAATTCTCCAAGTCCTCCGGATGCAATAAGCGCACAGAGTGTAGCAACGCCGACATTGACAACTGTCGCTGTCCGTATGCCCGCAAAAATAACAGGAACAGCTAAAGGGAGTTCAACTTTTGTCAATATTTGAATATCCGACATTCCCATCCCTCTCGCTGCTTCTCTAACGGATTCATCAACTTCCTCAATGCCCGTAGACGTATTTCTGACAATTGGAAGCAGAGCGTAAAGAAATAATGCCACAATAGCAGGCACGACTCCGATGCCGAGTAATGGCAGAAGAAACCCTAAGAGCGCAACACTTGGAATCGTTTGCATGATCCCTGTGATACCTAATACCGGTGTTGCCAACTTCTTATAACGAGTAATAAGTATGCCCACAGGGAGTCCGATAAAAACAGCAATTGCCAGCGCAACAAGCGTCAAACCAATATGTTCAATCGTCTGTTCAACGATTTCTTCCTGATGGGAAAGAACGAAATCAATAAAAACTTTAACTTTGTTCATTTCGATAACTTAGTTTTTGTCTTGTAGAATGCTGCTATCACTGCTTCAGAAGTTGTTTCTACAACCTGGCCATTTCGAGTATCTTTTATTCTAAAAAATGATTGCGTTAAAGAACGCTGTTCGATAGTCTCCAGAACATCCAGTAAATTTGTGGTTTCTTCAAATGTTTCAATATTATCACAAGAGGATTCTTTCGGTTCAATTTCAGAAAGTATATCTTTTAAGGTTAGCACTTTTAATTCAAGTTGGAAACGATTCACCTGGAAGAAATCCTTGACAAATTCGTTTTTGGGCGTGAAAATCATATTTTTCGCTGAATCGATCTGCTGGATTTTTCCCTGATCCATCAGGCAAACTCTAACCCCAAGCTCAAAGGCTTCAAAAACATCATGAGTCACCAGAATCATGGTCTTATTCAGCAACATTTCCAACTTTTTGAATTCCTTTTGAATTTGCCTCCGTGTGATTGGATCTAAAGCCCCAAAAGGTTCATCTAAAAGCACAATCGGTGGATCAGCCGCAAGGGCCCTGGCAAGCCCTACTCGTTGTTGCTGTCCACCACTGAGTTTTTCCGGATAGCGTTTTCGGAAATCATCAGGCGGCAAACCAACCATTTCCATAAGTTCTAAAGTTCGCCTCGTAATGCGTTGTTTATCCCAATTCAAAAGGTTTGGAACAATCCCTATATTCTCTTCCACCGTATAATGTGGAAAAAGCCCGATGTTTTGAATCACATAACCGATTCGCTTTCTTAATTCTTCAGATTTTTGCGTTTGAACATTTTTCCCTTTAATCCTGATCTCTCCAAACGTCGGTTCTATCAGTCGGTTAATCATCTTCAAAATTGTTGTTTTTCCACAACCACTTGTGCCAAGTAATACAAGGATTTCACCCGCTTCTACACCAAAGGAGATGTCATCAACTGCCGGCTGACTATTAAAGTTTTTCGTTAGATTTGATACTTCTATCAACATTGCGCTGCACCTATTTCCTGCTTCTCAAACGGAGGCTACCGACTTATGTTGGTAGCCCACCAAGAGCGTTGGTTAGAATTACAAGAATTGAAATAATCAATAGCATCCATCAGCTTGAACGGGGATGTGTACGCCCGGCAAGGGTGTGAGCTTGTCGGGTCCCGTATTGGCTTACAGCATAGAAACCGGATCTACGTCTACGATCATCTTGACCCCTGCTTTCCGCAGATCCTTTTGGGTCTCTTTCAGCAATTTTTCCACCATGGCATGGAGTGATCCTGATGTTGAGCCTTTGAGGAGAAGCTGGCAGCGGTATTTTCTCTTTAGCCTGGAAAGAGGGGCGTAAACAGGTCCGAGGACCGTGATTTCTTTTCTCAACGTGCCATCGATTCCCCTCAGCTTCCTTGCCGCATTTCCCACAAGGCTTGCGCCCGCAAAGCTCTTTTTCTGTTCGTCTGCCAGGAAAATCAGTTGGATCAGGCGGGTAAAAGGAGGATATCCGAGATCTTTTCTGAAAGGGATCTCTTTTTCGTAAAATCCATCGTAGTCCTGGTCGCTTGCTGTGAGTATGCAGAAATGTTCCGGGTTGTATGTCTGCAGTATCACCCTTCCCGGCTGATCTCCACGCCCGGCCCGGCCCGTCACCTGCGAAAGATGCTGAAACGCACGTTCGGCCGCCCTGAAGTCAGGAAAATTCAGAGACGTATCAGCGCACACAATTCCCACGAGAGTGATTCCGGGAAAGTGGTGTCCCTTGGCTACCATCTGAGTCCCAACCACAATGTCCACGCTTCCTTTCCGGATCTCTTTCAGGTGCTTTAACAGCGATCCTTTTCTTGATGTGGTGTCCCGATCCATACGGTCCACACGGGCCTTGGGAAAGAGCTTTTTCAGGGCATTTTCCACCTTTTCCGTACCGAGTCCAAGGAGTATGATCTTGTCCGATCCGCAGACTTCACACGCAGATGTCGCAGATCGTGAAAACCCGCAATAGTGACAGCGATAGGCATTTGCCTTCTGGTGGTAAGTCAGAGTAACATCGCAGTTTTTGCATCGGAATGCGCTTCCGCACCGCGCACACATGGGAAACGAGGCATAACCGCGCCGGTTTAAAAAGAGCAGGGCCTGCTCACCTCGATCGAGAGTCGTTTTCATGGCCTCTTTGAGTTCATCACTGAAGAACCAGACATCCCGGGAGCGGTCTTCCTTTTTTTTGAGATCGACTATGGTAACAGCAGGGAGGACCTGCTTGCGAACCCGGTTTGGGAGAACAAGCCTTTGGAATTTTTCGCCAAGACAGTTGTGATAGGTTGACAGAGATGGTGTAGCTGATCCGAGCAGGGCCACCGCGCCGGCGTATTTGGCCCGTACGATCGCCAAATCACGCCCATTATATCTCAAACCGGATTCCTGTTTGTATGAATCGTCGTCTTCTTCATCCACAATCACGACACCTATGTTGTCAAAGGGCGCAAAAACCGCAGAACGCGCACCAATAACGACCCTGACATCTTTCCTGCGTATCCGCATCCACTGGTCGTAACGCTGCCCCCCGGTCAATCCGCTGTGCAGGACAGCCACACAATTTCCGAATCGCGCCCGGAAACATCGCTCGGTCTGGGAAATAAGGGCAATCTCCGGAACCAGCACCAATGCCTCCTTCCCCCTTTCCAGGGCATCTGCTGTGGCGCGCATGTACACCTCTGTCTTTCCGCTTGCGGTAACACCGTGAAGGAGATAGGTCTCGAATTTTTCCCTTTCTATTCCCCGCCTTATTTCCAGAACGGCCTTCTCTTGTTCCGCCGTAAGTTGCGGAGCAGAGATATCCGCTTCAATGGGTTCTCCAAAAGGGTCGCGGTATACAGGCCGCCTGACCATCTCAACGAGGCCGTCTTCCGCCATCAGCCTGGCAAGACGGCTTGCACTAGGAATGATCTTCTTGAGCGCCTTAATGGAGGTCTCCTGACTTGTCTTTATTACGTTCAGCAATCTGAGGCGCGCATCCGACAGACGGGTCGGCGTATCCGCGCCTTTTTTCGCCGATAGATACCATTCCCATTTCGGAGTCACGCTGCCGGGTTTTATGTTTCGCGTAATGGAAAGTGATCCCGACCTGGCCATTCTATAGATCACGGAACGTGTCACAAAGCAGCCCATACACCTGTCCAGCTTTCTTAATGTAAGTGTTCCGTTTTTTTTCAGGGTGTCAAGAATCCTTGATTCGACATGGTTGCCCCCCCTCTTTTTTTGAAGATCGTCGCCCTTTTCGGTTAAAGAGATAGTCTGAACGGTTGCGGCGTTGATCCCGTTGGGGAGTCCTCCCCTGACTACCTCGCCGATCGGGTGGAAATAGTACCGGGCGATCCACCTGAAAAATGGTATCATGTTTTCCGGAAACACGGGTATATCATCCAGGACATCCAGGATATGCAGAATCTTTTTTGGGGAGATATGGGAAGGGGGAGGCAAAAAGTCGAGGACATATCCTGTAACCTGCTGATTACCAAAAGGAACCCAAATCCTGTGCCCTTTTTCGATCAGATCACAAAAGGCGGGCGGCACCTCATAATGAAAGGTCTTTTCCAGGGGAACACAGACCGCCACTTCAACGTATTGCTTTGAAACAGACATGGCTGATTGATAACACACAACAAGAGTTGTTGGGAAGGTTCGATTTTGAGTCCGTATTTTAGAATTGGCACGATGCGGCTAATTGTGTTATGGTTTTTTTAAAAGAAACTCTGTTCAGGGTTCAGGTGACCCCTGAAGACCGTCATTTTTTTAAAACTTGCTCATAACTTTCCAAGGACAAGGGGACATTATGGCAAAAAAGAAGCGCACTATTAGCAAACCACTGTCTGCGGTATCTGATAAACCCGGCTCCATACTGCTTCGATGGAAGGAATTTGCAGACCAACACAAGAACTGGATATATGGAACCCTGGCGGGTGTGATCATTATCATAGCCGGGATTTTCGGCATTCGATATTATTCGGCCGTCTCTCAGGACAGGGCTTACGTCCTCTATGAGAAGGGGATGGAAATCCGTCGTGAATTGGAACTCAAAAAGGACACCCCCTCGACGAATCGGACAGGGATTGATGCTTTCGATGAGGTCCTTACAAGATATCCGGATACTGAGGCAGCCAAGCTTACCTGTATCGCCTATGGAGATTATGAATACGGGAACGGGAATTATGACCAAGCGATTGCCCATTATTTGCAAGCCTTAAAGGCCGTTGAGAGTGAGCCGCTCATGAAGGCTTTTGTCTTGAACAGTATCGGATACTGCTATGAAGAAAAGAAGGACTACAAGACGGCTTCCGGGTATTTCACAAAGATACTTGATTCAGAAAACAAGATGCTGAAAGACCTTGCTCATTTCAGCCTGGCAAGAGCATACGAGGCCATGGGAGATGCGCCTGACGCCCTGTCCCAATACGAAATAATCGTAAAGGACTATCCGGACTCTATCCATTTTCAGGCGGCGGAGGAGAGTGTGTATTGATGAAGATAGCGATAACAGGCAAGGGAGGGGTAGGGAAAACCACACTTGTTGCCTCACTGGCCTTGCTTTACAGCAGACAGGGATACAAAGTGCTCGCGATTGATGCAGACCCTGATGCAAATCTGGCATCAGGCCTCGGTATTGCGGATACCTCGTCCATTCGGGCTGTTTCCGAGCTCAAAGACCTGATTCTCGAACGGACAAAGGCCGGTCCATCCGGATTTTTCAAGCTCAACCCGCGAGTTGACGATATCCCGGAAAGATTTTCGATCAGGAAAGAGAATATTCGGCTGATGGTTCTGGGGGGCATAAAGAAAGGGGGAGGCGGGTGCATCTGCCCGGAAAACGCCTTGCTCAAGGCCCTTGTTCAGCATCTGATTGTATACCGGAAAGAATGGGTCATCCTCGACATGGAGGCCGGGATAGAGCATCTCGGGAGAGGGACCGCCCAGTCGGTTGATTACCTGATAATTGTTGTGGAACCCGGCAAACGGAGCATAGAAACAGCCTATCGTATCCGGAAACTCGCCGGAGACCTGAATCTGAACAAGGTGCTGGTCGTGGCAAACAAGATTCGCACCCCCAGGGACAAAGAGTTGCTGCAATCCGCCCTGCATGAATTCCGGATTGTGGGCTGGCTTCCATACGACGATCAAGTGATAGAGGCCGAGCAGGAGAACAAACCGGCATACGAAATCGGCGGGCCGTTCCAGGACGAAATAGAAGAGATATCCAAGGCCCTGTTGAATGTTCTCTGAGACCCTTTCAAGCCCCTTGCGCGTGCACCCGGATAATTTCAAGGACCAGTTCAGCGCTTTTAACCATATCATCAAGCCGGATCGATTCCCGGACCGTGTGCATGTCGCGCATGCCCGTGCCCAGCACTCCCGTCAGGATACCCTTGCCGGCGAAGATGTTGGCGTCGCTTCCTCCTCCGCTCTTTTTGCAGACCAGGCTGTGTCCTTTGTTGAGCGCCGCTTTTTTTGCGAGTTGCACGACGATATGGTCCTCCGGCACGTTCAAGGTTGGAAAATCAGGCTGTATTGATACTTCTACATCCGGGAGTCCGTCATCAGAAAGGGATGTCTCTTTGTATGTGGCGGTTTCATGCTCAAAGGCCTCAACGATCCTGGCGGTCTCCCTTGCAAGCTTCTCCGTGTCGTGGCTCCTGACCTCTCCCTCCACTCTCACCATGTCCGGCACGATATTCGTGGCCTTGCCTCCGCTGATGACGCCGATGTTGGCCGTTGTTTCCTCATCTATCCGGCCCAGGGTCAAACCTGCGATTGCCTTGGCGGCCATCTGTATGGCGTTGATCCCTTTTTCCGGAGCGGCACCGGCATGGGCGTCTCTTCCACGTAAATCGAACCGGAGACGATTTGCCGCGGGCGCGCGCGTCACAATCCCGTCCACATCGGTTGCATCCACGCAGTATCCGTACCGGGCCGTGATCCGCGAATAATCGAGATGTTTCGCGCCAAGTAGCCCGATTTCTTCACAGATCGTAAAGACGAGTTCTATGGGACCGTGACGCACATTCTGTTCTTTGCAGACAAGGAGCGCTTCCAGCAAGATAGCCACAGCGCTCTTGTCGTCTGCCGCAAGGATGGTTGTTTGGTCACTGCGGAACGTGTTGTCTGAAAAGAGCACCTTGATATTTTCACCCGGCTGCACTGTGTCGATGTGGGCGTTCAGCAGGAGAGGCTGAACCTCATCCATGTTTCCCGGGAATCCTGCGACTATGTTTCCCGTATTACTTCCGGTCTTCTTCCCAGCGTCATCCACGAACACGTGTGCGCCCATTGATTTCAACATGTTGCATATAACCGCAGCGATTTTCCCCTCTTTCCTGGAAACGCTGTCGATTTCAACCAAATCCCGAAATGTTCCGGCCAGCCGGTCCTGATTCACCATAGGTCTTGATTCCCTCCCATTTGTCCTGCAGTTTTTTAGATAAACAGGTCTTTCAGATAAACAGTGTCCCGCCGCTTATCCCCTTTTGGGGGAGGGGCGGGGATTTGAGATCGCATCTTTTTGTGTGTTGGTTTTTTTGACAGACTGCCGGATTTTTGCTATGGATTTCCGGCAGGAAAATGTATCTTTAATTTTCCCCTTTTCCCTGAGTTGTTGTTGCACGAGCCCTCAGCGGGACGCCTCGAACAGAATGGATCATGTCCGCATTGGCCTCGGATTTGCTAAGGAATAAGAAACGGGGAAGTTATTTCTAACTATTGAGACCGGATGTGGAAATCAGCAAAACGAAAAAGTGCAACCTCTTTTGAATGAGACTTTAATGAATCCATTTAAACTGATTGACAAGTATTACAAGCAAGGGTCACGGGCCCGTTATATGTTGATAGAACACAGCAGACTGGTGACGCAAAAGGCCCTTGAAATGGCGCGGCGAGTGAAGCATCTCAATCCGGACACGGAGTTCATCAGGAGGGCCGCGATGCTTCACGATATCGGTATCATGTTCACCAATGCCCCCGGGATCGGTTGTTTTGGTGAGGCGGGCTATGTCTGCCACGGTCACTTAGGCGCTGACTTGCTCAAAAAAGAAGGATTGCAGGGTTGCGCCCGCGTTTGCGAAACCCATGTCGGCGTAGGACTCTCCGTCAAAGATATCATGAGCCAGCGAATTCCTATCCCTAAAAAGGATATGGTCCCTACCTCCCTTGAAGAACAGATTATATGCTTTGCTGACAAGTTTTTTTCAAAAAACCCCGCCACTTTGTACGAACGCAGACCATTTGAAAAGATAAAAAAAGAGATCTCATGCTACGGAAGAAAAAAAGGAGAAAAGCTCGAAGAATGGGCCCGGCTATTTGGTAGATAAAGGCACAAAACCGTATTTTTCTACACATCTTCTCCCAATCTTAGGAACGGGGATGAAATAACTTCCTCAACTATGCATCACAGCTTCAGGCC
>MAXM01000161.1 GCA_001751015.1 Desulfobacterales bacterium C00003106 | reverse complement strand
GCCTTCAACACCTTGCCGCTTTCCACCTCAACAAGCCGTAAATCGACACGCATCACCTCTCCGATTATCTGATAGCCCCCAAAAACCATCAATCGAGCCCCTACGAGCCTGCCAAGGTCTAATCGAAATCTCTCGTCTACCAACGACGTGGTGCCGAGACGAAGTTCCTCAAGGGCCAAAAGTAAACGTTCCCTTTCAACAACGGAATATTCCCCTTTTCCCATAAGAGTCTCGATGATCTTGCCCGAGAGGAGTTCTCCCAGATCAGGCCGGGTACTACTATACGTGCCTATGTTATCCAAATCCCAGACGGCTACCGTTACGCCCTTTTTATATGAAATTGGTTGTGGGACGCAAGCAACAAAAGTAGCTATGAATACAAAAACGACCGGGAAGGGGGTTTTGCTACATAACATCACTTTTCCCCAAAGCCGCCTCTTCAATCTTTTCCTGGACCNNCCCTAAGAGGCCTTTCTTGATTAAGAATCCGAGCGTGACACACATCCGGCTCCACCCGCACGATTTCAATTTGGGCAATCGGTTTTGGCGCAAGAGAGAGCAGCTTTCCCTTGTACTTGACCGGCTCCTGCTCTTCCACCACCTCAAACTTAGTGCCTCCCACCACTCCCTGGTTTGAACCAAGATTGATGACGGCCTGGCTTCCTTCGGCCTTCATTACATAGCCTCGCAAAGGATACTGTAATATGATTGCGGTAAGAAGCTCTCGATTAAGCCGGTACAATTCCTTCGTTAGAAGTGTCTGGGAACCAAACTGCCTGGTGACTACCTTGGCGATACCAGAGGTCTCGGTATCTATGAGTCTGAAATTCAGCAAGGACGCATTGGGCATATAAAAGAGAGAGCCTGTGCCGATAAGTTTAGCAGCCAGAACCTTGCCAAGCCTCAGGGCCGTCTTCGGATCTGCCAGCTCAGAAGAGCCGAGATTCAATTCTTCGAGGAGCCGTTCCATAAGCACGCGTTCCACCACCTGTACCCTCCCGGATGCATTAAGAAGATCCGCGAGTTCCGTGGTTAATACAATCGAAAAACCATCCCGTTCAGCCAGCCATCCCTTTTCCTGAAAATCAACAAAGGAAAGAATCATCGGCCTGGAAGTCCAACTGTCTTCGACTTTCGCTTTAGTCTTCTTCTGACTACGATAGCGGGCCGCCAGGTCCTTCACCAATCGGTCTATTCGTTTTTTACGCTCAACGTCTCTCTGAAGTTCCAGCATTTCCTGGGCCTTTTTAGCCAGAACAGCCGCAAGAGTATCATTCTTGTCACGAGACAGTGCCTGGCGATAGGACTCCAATGCCTTGTCCCATCTCCCCTCCTTTTCGTACGTTACCCCTTTATTAGTAGTTGCTTCAATGTAATAGGGATCAATAGCCACGGCCTGATCATAAAGATCACGAGCGCTTTCGTATTTGCCCATGTTAGCATGAAGCCGGGCAAGTTGATTATATCGAACCGCCTGCTGATAAGGCTCAGCCTCATTTTTCCTGACGCCTTCCCGATATGCTGCCTCTGCCTCTTCATGTTTGCCCCGGGCATAAAGCACGTCGCCTTCAACGACATGGACATATGCTCTCTCGGGAGCCTTTTGTTTTACCTCGTCGACCAGTTCAAGGGCCTTTTTCAACTCCCCTTTTTTGGCATAGACGGCCGCCAAGCCCTCCTTGCCCAGGACTTCTCCCAGACCTCCTTTGCGGGATATGTCCCTGAAGGCGTTTTCGGCTTCGTTAATGTTACCTTCCTTTAGGACGGCATACGCCTTAACTGTTTCGGCCTTCAGGTTTTGGGGGTTCTTTTTTATGACTTGTTCGCTGATGGCCTGCG
Source organism: Desulfobacterales bacterium C00003106 (assembly GCA_001751015.1). Taxonomy (GTDB): domain Bacteria; phylum Desulfobacterota; class Desulfobacteria; order Desulfobacterales. The sequence goes on along the minus strand of MAXM01000161.1, from coordinate 2,241 downwards.
CTATCATCGTTTCCTTCCGCTGCAGCTGCCTTTCAGCCAGTCTCATCAGCATTATTTCAGTGGTTTTGCCTCCACCCTGAAAATAATCGAGCACCTTGAGTCCTGGTCCGAGCGTGCATACAGTTGGAAGAATCACGTGGGCATGATAAAGATTGCTGACTCCGGATTTATCCGGCAACACAGGAAAACCGAGGCTGGTCCGGCTCATAAAATCATGTATCTTCTCTTTGGCCGACACGGTAATGGCCCATACTGTCAAGTCAATCTCTCTGTACCGCTCTGCCAATTCATTGAGAGTCAACAGCCCTTCCTGACTCGGCCGCGATTCCACATCAAAAAAATAGAGGATAATCATAGGCTGGTCTTTCATACGGGACAGGTCATACCTTTTACCGTTCAAATCCTCCAGGGAAAAACCAGGCGCAGATTGGCCGCAGGCGATCTGCCCATAACATGCCCCGGTTCCACATAAGATTCCCGTTGTTACAATCATCAAAAAAACAAGACACTTCGTGATAATCTTCATCTTGCGCACCTCACCGAATTCAAGGGTTCTTCTATTTGCTCGGAATCAGTCGAACCAGAAGGGGCGTGTCTCCCTCTTCCTTTAATTGAATCTGAGCCTCCCAATCATAGTGATCAGATAAGGTCAACCTAACTTCGTGTTTCCCCGGAGCAAGTCCAAGCTCTAGTGGGGCTTTCCCTTTAAACGCTCCATCAACAAATACCCGTGCGCCAGCCGGCACGCTCCTTACATTAAGCATTGCCTTCCCGTTCCCGTTCATCAAATAATATGAGAGAACTCCCATAACACTTATTAATAATACCACTACCATTATAAAACTGACAGGTATTCTTTTTTTTTTCCGGCCCGGAGTTTCTCCGGGAACCGAGGGTTTTCTCTGCCTCACGCAGCTTTTCAATGCCTCAACCATGGCTGTGCCTGTCTGAAAACGGTCGTCCGGGGCTTTTCTCAGGGATTTCATGATCACCCGGGAAAGATCGAGTGGGATGTCAGAGTTTATCTTGGCAGGTTCGGGTGGACTGTCCTGGGTAACCGCCTTGAACACTGCGGCCAGATTTGATCCTCGAAATGGCCTCTTTCCAGTGCTGAGTTCGTACAGGATGACCCCTAATGAATAAAGATCGGAGCGCCCGTCTACGGGCCGACCCACAACCTGTTCGGGGGACATATACGCCGGGGTGCCGAGAATCTCTCCGGCCTGGGTCAACTGAGCCGCAGAAGGATCTTCAATGTGAGCGATACCAAAATCCGTGATCGTTATGTGGCCATCGGACATCAGCAAAATATTACTCGGCTTAATGTCTCTATGAATAATCCCTTTTTCATGGGCACAGTCAAGGGTTTCAGCTACTTGCGCACCTATATTTATCATTTCATCAATAGTGAAACTTTTCTCTCGAATGGCGTTATCTAAAGGCTTGCCTTCCAAAAATTCCATCGCAATATAGATAGTGCCATGATCTTGCCCTACATCATAAACAGTGACAATATTCGGATGAGAAAACCGGCCGACTGCTTTAGCCTCTTTGAAGAACCGTTCGACAAACGCTTCGCTGGTGACCCGATCGGGACGCAAGACCTTTAAAGCGACTGACCGATCAATGTGCGGGTCGTGGGCTTCGTACACCACCCCCATGGAACCCTTTCCCAATTCTCGTACTATTTCATAACGACCATACTTCATATTGGTTCTATCTCCCTCAAAAACTCCATGATTGTCTCCAGAGGGATCAAGAATCCCACCAAATCTGTTCCCCGATACCTTCCCTTGATGATGCCGACCACTTTCCCATGGGCGTCAAACACGGGACTTCCGCTACTACCCGGGAAAACACCCATGCTTACCTGCAACAGAAACAGATCATTTGCTCGCCTTGGCGGCCCTGTAACACTGCCCGAATATATGGTGGAGCCGTGGTTAGTGGGATAGCCAATAGAATAAATACGTTCTCCCATAGACACGAGGTTTCGACCTTCAGCCAAAGAGACAAACGAATTGCATATTGTGTCGATCTTGATTAGGGCAACGTCTCTATAGGAATCAGCAACAACTATGCGTCCGTCGAATTGTCGACCATTATATAAAATCACTGTAATATCTTTGATGCCCTGCAGGTCGTGGGCGGTGGAAATAATCAAACCGTCACGATCAATAATGAAACCTGAAAACTGTATATGCTCACCCTCTAACTGTATATGCTCACCCTCTATAAGAG
>MAXM01000160.1:1807-5047 GCA_001751015.1 Desulfobacterales bacterium C00003106 | reverse complement strand
AACCTTCATCTATTTTCATCAGTTTTGTTTTACATCAGCACGGTCTGCGAAGTCTTATTCCGCGACATGCATCACAGTTATATCCGAAGTCCCTTCGTTGCCGGCACACCGCAGGCAGTATTCTTGCTTGAAACAGCTCACACCATCCGGCTTCCCTCAGTTTTTTTTCTTCCAGGACCCTGTTGCGGACAATATGTACATAATGGTGCTTTTTCTGCATTCTGATATTAGAATCCACAAGCCAGACTCCTCCCCAGGTCTCAATATCGCTGGTCTGTTCTCCCTGGGAACCGCTTCTCCCTTGGCTGTAAAATGGCATTGCTCTTTCGTTTTCCATCGGGTCACCCCCCTCACAAAAGACCTTTCTAATCCTTTTCATGATTCCCGCCGGCGTCCGTAGGCGCCTGCGGCTTTTCTATACAGTAAGCACGCCAGGCACAGTCAAGCCGGCTACAATAGTCATGCGCCCTGTGGAAACAATCAGGGTTGCCCTCAGCGCGCTGTATGCTTCTGATCAGCCCCGTGATATCCAGAAAACTCTCTTTCGGAACCAACGCCTTTTTCGGCTGTTGACGGTTTGGCATGGTTTCACCTTAAAGGTTTTGCGATGACCGTATCAAATTCGTCGCCGTCGAGAAGCCATGTCGTCCCTGAAATGCCGATAATTGGAGTGAAAGGTCTGTGAGAGGCGCGAATGCTTTCTTCGTCATCGATAATCAAGACGTTGTACATTGCTATGACTCTCATGCGTTGTGGCAAGACAATCATCTCGCCATAAACATGCATTCTCGGGGCAATTGTGCGCCCTCTGCGTGCCGTAGCACTCAATGTTCTGTTCTGTCCGTTGAATGGCCCGGATGATATCTCTCTTTTTCATCCTGTATGTATTTATGTTCATGGCCTTGGCCATCTTTCTGATCGCGTTGAAGTTCATTTTTTTCCTGCCGAGCCCTATGGTTGAAGGGGATGGAGACCTGTATTTTCTCAATTTTTTGCTATCTTATGCCGGTTCTATATGATGTGTCTATAGAGGAAGGGGCTCATTTTTGTAGGGGAAACCCCTAGTTGATGGGAATTTGTCCTGATCAACCTTTCCAGAGATCCACATCGATCAGGCCGAGTCTGGCGGCATATCGAATCAATTCGATGGTGCTGTGGAGGTCAAGCTTGCTCATGATGTTGGTCCGATGATTCTCAACGGTTTTGGGGCTGATGAAAAGCCTTTCAGCGATCTCTTTTGCCGGAGTTCCCTCGGCGAGCAGACGCATAACCTGTTGTTCGCGCGGGGTCAGGGTCTCATAACCTGCATCCGTGATCTTCGCCTCCTTTTCAGGGAATTCCATGAGTCTCTTGACCACTTTATGGGAAAGCGAACTGTCCAGGAAATAGCCGCCGTTTGACACGGTCTCCAGGCCCTGCACGAGTCTCCCGGCAGCCGATTCCTTCACGACATATCCGGTAGCCCCTGCCTGAAATGCCTCACTGATATAATCGATTTTCGAGTGCATGCTTACAATCATCACACGTGTTTCCGGCAAGAGCCTTCGTATGTCGCGGGTGAGGTCAATGCCGCTTGTGTCCGGCAGGGATATATCCATTATTACCAGATCAGGCTTGAGTTTCTTCGCCAGACGGAGCCCTTCACGTCCATTTCCGGCTTCCCCGACTACATCGAACGTGGTGTTGCGTGATATGAGAAACTTGAGACCCTCCCTGAAAAGGGGGTGGTCGTCAACGATCAGAACGGTCGTCTTTCTACTCACCCTTTTCCTCCTTAATGGGAACCTCTATGAGAATTTTTGTGCCCTGTATAGCACGGGATTCGATCCTCATTTTTCCGTCAAGAAGCGCTACCCTTTCTTTCATGCTCCGAAGTCCCATATGTCTTTCATCAAGCGCTGAAACCAACCGGTTCTGAACGTCAAAGCCTCTGCCATTGTCTTCGATGCGAAGGATAATGTCAGGAAAAGAGGCGATCATCCGGATGGTTGCATTGGTGGCGTCAGCATGTTTTCTTATGTTGTTGAGCCCTTCCTGAATCACGCGGTACAAAATGATTTTGGTATCAGAATCGAGTTTCAGTTCATCTATGCCGGCGGAAAAAAAGTCAACCTTGACTCCGTATCTCGCTGCGAATTCTTCGCAACAGCCCCGGACAGTGGGAACGAGCCCTATCTGGGTCAGGCCCGTGGGCCTCAGATTGTACGACAGGTTGCGGACAGACTTGATGGTTCCATGCAGCATTTCCGAGAGCCTGGACACCTTGTCAATAGTCTCGGGAGGAGCTTTCGTCTCATCATCAAAGAGGGTATCAAGGCCGATCTTCAGGGCGGAAAGATCCTGTCCCAGCAGGTCGTGCAGTTCACGAGAGATTCTCTTCCGCTCAGCTTCCTGTGCCCTTATCAGTTGCTGCGTAAGGCTATGAATATGTTGTTCGGCGCGTTTGCGGTCAGTGAGATCCGTGCAAGCGTGAATGATTTTCACGAGATTCCCCGCGTCGTCGAACACCGGCGTGCATGAAATTAAAAACGTTCTGTCCAGGGCCTTCATCTCTCTTTCGACTGGGGCATTACGCCTGGAAGCCAGTATCTCCTTTGCCGGACAGTCTTGAGGAGGTTGGTTGGTTCCGTGGAAGACCGTGTAGCATTTTGTGCCCACAAGTTGGCCTGTCGATTTGCCGGTCACTCCTGTCATGGCACGATTAACATCCATAATGCTGAATTCCGGATCGATGACCATGGTCGCATTGCCAAGGGCCTGAAAGATCTCTTTGCGGTCTCTATTTAAACGACGCAGTTCCATCTCCGCCCGCTTGCGCTTACTGATATCCCGGTGAACACCGCGGCAGCCCAGCAAGTTCCCTGCGTTGTCGAATAACGCAACGCTGCTGGTTTCCAAAATAATTTCATGTCCGTTTTTGTGGACACAGTGATTATCAACATTGCGAATCGGTTTCCCCTCGGCCATGGCTTGCAGGCGTGCNNCCTCTCTTTTTTTGTCAATGAAAAAATCACAGAAGCGCTTCCCGACCATCTCCTGAGGATCATAACCTAATATCTCTTTCACGGCCGGGTTGGAATAAGTGTATTTGCCTTCCACGTCCATCTCCCATATCCAGTCGGATATGCTCTCTGCAATATCTTTAAAACGGGATTGCGAGTTTTTTAATGCCGCCTCGGTATTTTTTCGCTCGGCAATTTCATACTTGAGTTCTTTATTTATTTTCACTAGTTCCAAGGC
>MAXM01000160.1:0-1792 GCA_001751015.1 Desulfobacterales bacterium C00003106 | reverse complement strand
CATGGCCTGGACAGCAATATTCTGATCCCCGTAACCGGTGATCATGATGACCGGGATATCCCTGTTGTCCCGATTTAACGCCTGTAGAAATTCAAGGCCATCCATGCCGTCCATAAGGTAATCTGTGATGATGACATCCGGGCTGATCTCATCCAGCCTTTCAAGGCAGGCCCTTGCTTCCTCGAACCAATCGACCGAGGCAAGCGGGAGTTCCCTGCCAATGGCCTGCTTTATGAGTTCAAGATGCGCTTCTTCATCATCAATGATCACGACCTTTATCGGTTTCATCTTCTGAATCCTTTGGATCTTTGGACATCCTTCATTACTTGAGAGTCCAAAGTTTCTTTAGCCCTAACCAAAACCATACGAAGGCGGTTCGTTGGCCATCATCCAGTAAGAATCGATCTGCATGATCCTTTCCTCAAATTGCTTGAATCCCATCGGCTTGATCACGTAGCCATTGACGAAGTGCCTGTAGCATTCGCAGATGTCTTCTTCCCGATTCGAGGTGGTGAGCATGACTACAGGGATCTTTTTCAGCACAGGATCTTTCTTGATCTGCTTCAACACCTCTATTCCGTCAATACCGGGGAGCCTGATGTCGAGCAGGACCAGGCCTGGAAGGGGATACTGTGCCTTATCAGCATACTTCCCACGGTTAAAAATATAGTCGAGCGCCTCTTCTCCGTCAGTTAAAACATCAATCCGGTTTGCATTGCCCGTCTTTCGAATTGCCCGTTTGGTCAGTTCAGCATGTGCTTCCTCATCTTCTACAAACAAAATGTTGGAAGGTTCGTGATCCATATTCAAGCCTCCTTGCCTTCAAGCGTAAAGTAAAATGTGCTTCCTTTCCCAGTCCTTGACATGAGCCAGATCTTGCCTCCGTGGTTTTCGATGGTTCGTTTCACAATTGTCAGGCCGATCCCGGTTCCTTCTGCGATCCGTTTCGCAGACGGGAGCCTTTGGAAGATCTCAAAAATCTTGTCGAATTGCTTTTCCTCAATACCGATGCCGTTATCCCTGACAAAAAACACCTTCCGGCCGTCTTGTTCCTGCACGCCTATATCAATGCGTGGGTTATGGTTATCTTCTCCGATATACTTCACGGCATTGGTCAACAGGTTCTCTATAACCTGGGTCAATCGCTTTTTCCGGCCGTACACGACCGGGAGATTTTCCTGCACATTAACCGCAATCTCGCGGGCCTTGACTTGAAGTTGAACCGATTTCAAGGCGGATTTCACGAGCTTGGCAAGAGGCAACTCTCCCTTTTTTCCCCTTACACGCTCGATGCGTGAGAGTTTTAACAGATCGCTGATCAGAAGCTCCATTTTTCGGGTGGCCTCGCTTATGTGCCTGAGACATTTTTTTCCATCTTCCGGGAGGATCCGGCCAAAATCCTCATACAAGACGCCGACAAAACCTTCGATGGTGACAATGGGGGTCTTGAGGTCATGGAAGACCATATAAACAAAGGACTCGATCTCCGCGTTTTTGGCAGCCAGCTCGGCAAGCAGCACATCAAGATTCTTTCCGTTTTCTCGTAATGCCTCCTCGCCCTTCTTGCGCCTTGCGGCTTCTTGCTCCAGATACTTGACCCTTTGTTCCAATTCTTCATAGGTTGGCTTTTTCTGCATTTCAACGCCCTCCCGGGCCAGTATATAACTATTTGAAAATTTACTGATTATAACGGATTTAGGGGATTGCAATTTCAATATGTTAGGGGCTGTAATGATGCATTATGTTGGTTTTATAGAACAAAACATGATAACATTTGAAAATTAAGCTTCAT
>MAXM01000159.1:7579-7824 GCA_001751015.1 Desulfobacterales bacterium C00003106 | reverse complement strand
CCTGCAAGCTGTCCGGCTTCACGCGTGGCATTGCGCTGGGCATCAGAAAAATAGGCAGGGACTGTAATCACGGCCTTTTTTACGGGCATGCCGAGTCTCCTGTGTGCCCATTCAGCCAGTTCGCGAAGGATCAGGGCGGATATCTCCTGTGGTCTGAATCTCTTGTCGTCGATAGTCACGATTTCGTCGCTGCCCATCTTCCGTTTTATGCTCCGCACGGTACGTTCGGGATATAGAAGCTGCTG
>MAXM01000159.1:7250-7491 GCA_001751015.1 Desulfobacterales bacterium C00003106 | reverse complement strand
GGAGCATCTTTGTCTCCCCGGGTCCGATTACCTGAACCTTGTCGTCGATAAATACGGCAACCTCGGAATAGGTCGTTCCAAGGTCAATGCCTATAATAACAGAGTCATTCCGGTTCATTCGTTTATTGCCTCCTGTTGACTGATCATGCCTGTTTCTTAACAACAACTCCACTACGTTACGGAACGGGGACGAAATAACTTCCTCAACTATGCATCACAGCTTCAGGCCACCTTTGCCCGA
>MAXM01000159.1:0-7155 GCA_001751015.1 Desulfobacterales bacterium C00003106 | reverse complement strand
AACAGCTTGCTATTCCTTCAACTTTTGTGATTTGAGATCGAATAAATTTGACCCAAATCTATGCGCCTACCTGGGAAAGTTATTTCGTCCCCGTTCCTACAGCTCGCGCGACTTTTACCTGCGCGGGCCAAAGGACCTCATCGTCCAGCATGTAGCCTGTCCGATAGACTTCAAGCACAACACCTTCCGGCACATCCCCGGTTTCCTGGACATCGACTGCGCGCATGGCCCGGGGATCAAAAGGGAGACCTTTACATATTATCTCGCGCACCCCGAATTCCTGCATCACCTCATCAATGCGGTCAAGACTCAAAGCATAGCCGTTGATCAGCGCATTAAGGACATCTCTTGTGTGAACGGCTCCGGCATCCTGTCTCCTGAATGTCCTGCTCAGCCAACCCGAGCTTCCGCCTTCTTCCATCTTTGCAAGGCTCTCACGTGCGGGCTCAAGCCCTCTTGTCAGTCTCTCCCTGACATCAAGCAGGACATTGAGTATCTGCCTCCGGCCCCGTACTTCTGCATGCCGGACCAATGCTTCTTCATGGTCCTCGCTCACTTTTCGCGCTTGTTCGGCGATCTTTTTGGCCTCGCCCAGCGCCTCTGCATGCGCCCTGAGCGCACTGTCAATGGAGCGGTCTAATCCCGAGAAAGTATCAATCTTGTCCGCCAGACGTTTGAATGTGCGGCCCTGGAGTTTCACTTCCTGGGTTACGGCTGTTATGGCAGACCACATGGAGTAGAGGTCATGCCTGTTTTCCAAGCCGACAAGATCCTGATGATCGCTTTTTTCTTTCAGTTCCTCAAGCAATTCCTGGGGTATGCCCCGCAAAACCGGCTCTTCAGACAGCACATGATCTATCCATGTCCGAAAGCGCCGCACAAGGTCTTCAGGAATCCCTTCTTTTGTCTGCGCCGCTGAAACCCGGTCTCCCGAACCAACTGTTTCAATTTCACGTTCTGATGCCTCATCCTGGCGCTGCAAGCGCCTGTTCCGTCCACATCGCGCCGTTTTGAAGTATTTGCGAAACAGCCTCAAACTGCGCCACAAGGCCTCTTTTATCTGTTTGATATGCATAATGTTGACGTCTTGGAATTCCTACAACCCGATCCCCTTTTCCTTGATCGCGTTGAGCCATAATTGAGGTCCTGCAAATCGCCTTTCCGGAGGGTGGCTGTCCAGCAGGTTGCTCAGAGGCGTTTCCGGATCCACGGACTGCAGCATCATACGCATACGCCTCTGCGGGTCGCGCAGGATCGCGTAAGCGTCCCGTATCTGCTCGAATTCCACCGGCGATCGGTCCGGGGGGTATTGCCTGATTTTTTTCAGGTAGGCGGCCCGGATATCCTTGTCTCCGGCGTCAGCCGACACGCCGAGTATCTTGCCGGGGTCTTCCATCAGACCTGTTTCATCGTTCCGAGACATCTGATCCGTACTCCTTTCATTTCTTTTTCTTCCTCTTGCGCCGGGCCTTTTGTGATCTGCCTCCTCCCGGGAACCAGTCTTCTTCAAGTTCAGGAATGCTTCCCCCTTCGAACATGTGTTTAGTCATGATCTCCATCATCCGTTGCGCCAGGTCCGGGTCCTGCCTTGCAAGCTCCTCAAGATCAGGAAGTTCAGCATCTACTCCATGTTTAGACGCTAACTCCAGAAAAAGCGGCATCAGCTCCCGTATCATAGCATTGTTAAAATCATCATCAAAATCATCATCATCATCGTCGTCGTCATCAAAATCATCGTCGTCAAAATCGTCATCGTCATCGTCATCGTCATCAAAAAAGGAACCATGGGCCGGGGATTGAAACAATGGATATTCAGACGATCCCTTTTCCTGCTCAATCAGGGTGTGAAGCTTTTCTGAATCCATGGAGGAATCTGTTCTGTTTGTAATGTATTCCCCCAAAAATGGTGTGCGTGAAAAAAGGCTCGTTTCCCGCTGCAACTCGATGGCTTCATCAAGGGTATCCATGTCTCGCTGCCTGCGGGCAAGTTCTATCGTGGCGGCAATACAATCATCCCTCAGCTGCCACGCCCATACGGGCAGAGATATAGCGCGCAAAAGCATGAACTTCGCCATATCCGTTCCGCCACGTGAGAGCCCTGCGCCCGAGGCGGCGTAGACCAGTTCCAGGTTTTTCTCACGCAGCGCGGCCCTGGCAATTGTCCGGATCAGGGAACTGTCAAGAGAGCATTCCCGGGCGGCAAGGGTTTCTCTTATCTCTTTGTCCCATTCGTGAGGAATGCGAAAGTCAACGTCCATTTCATCACCAAGCGCACAGGCCCTGGCCACCCCGTCCAGAAGATCACCGCCCGGTAGCGCGGCGCCTGCATCTGACACAACAGACTCAACAGCCTTGTCCATGCGGCAGGCCCGGGTCAGTCCTTTTATGACCACGGTTGCAGCTACCCCGGATTCGAGCAGATTGACCAGTTTCTTTGTCTGGACCGACAACTCAGCCTCTTTTTTGTCAATTACCGCGCATATCGATTTCATGCCCGCAAGAAAGGCCGCGTGATCGCGCTCACGTGACTGTGGCAGCGCTTCTAATCCGGCAAAATCCTTTTTTGCGAGGTGAGTTTTTTTCTGTTTAAGATGACGTATGGCTGTCGCTGCAAGGAGACGAGGTCTTGCCCTTCGCACATCAGGATTCAGCCTGTCAATATGTTCAGCCTTTTCCAGGTATCCAAGGGCCTTTTTCAGGGCATCTCTCTTCTCGGCAAGCGTCATAAGACACAAAAGCGGCCGGGCGTCGGCGGGAAACGCATTGTGCCAGGCGCCGGCCACCTCCTCTATTTCCTTCCAGCCGGAAGTCTGCTTCTCGGTCCAGTCCAACCATTGTCTGAATGTCTCCGGCGCCGGGTCGATCGTGCTTGCGAGCCTGTATAATTGCTCAGGATAGAGAAAACAGGTGTCAACCTCTCCATGTTTGTTTCTTGTTGACTCGTTAATCAGCAGGAAATCATCTTCTATATGGGGGGGTGACATCCCGAGTTTCATTTCAAACAATGAGCGGTTCGATCCAAGTTCGTCCGCGGGCATCCTGCCCAGCAGTTCCGCCATGTGAAGATAAATAACGGAAACCTCCTGACTGTCGCCGGCAAACCAATCCTCAGACACGGCCTGCCTGCGAAACATATCCCACAGACTGCACGCAAAAAGCAAATCGCCCTTTATTTCCGCAGCGCGTGCATGGAGCCGCCAGAAGTACGCATCCTTGAGCAAAATTTCTCCCACGGCTGCAATTATCTGCCTTGACGGCAATTCAATTATCCATGCCTTCACGAAAATATGCTGAATCAGCCTGTCAAGAAATCCCGGACATTTTTCCCGGCAGCCCTGTACAGTCTGCCGGATCATCCTGGATATCCTGTTTCTGTTTTCTCCGGTCAGGGTCCTGTCCAGATCTTGAAGTAATTTACGGACGTTCTCCCTGTCTCCACTGACTATTGCAATAAGACGCCTTGCATTTTGTCCGGTATCTAAGTTCGATTTTCCCGCGATCATGGCCCGGATGACAGGAACCATACGTGCAGGGGCTGATTCAGGATCAATAGCCTGAAGCGATTTTTCACATATCTCATCATTGTACTGATAAAAAGAGCTGATCGCCCGCACAAGCATTTTCCAGGGCGCCAGCGGACTCCTGCGTGAAACACCCGGCAATGCAATGACCCCATTCTCCACCGCGCCCGTTGTTACCGCTTGAAAGGCATTGATCACCGCACAAGCGTCTTTCTTCAGGGGGTGGCCGGAATCAAGGATTTTGCACCCGGCCAGTGCGTCGAGATCAACCAGCTCTTTTGTTATGACCCTTTCTACAGCGACGCGATCTTCTTCTGAAATACCCGGATCGGACAAAGGGCGAACCAGATCATCAATCATGCCGACACTCACCGCAATCGTCGCCTCGATCTCAACAAGATGCGTGCCCGCCCAAGGATACCTCCTGCCGACCAATCCTGCAAGTGATCTGGCATCATCTATCATCCCTTTCTCAATCATCTGACGAATCCTGGCAATATAGGCATCCACAAGAATTGCCTCGGATTTCTCAGAGCCGAGAGATTTGTGATACTGCTTGGCCTTGCTGAGAGCCCCCTTGCATTTCCCCCTGGAAATAAGTCGCCTTATCTCGGCATCCTTGCCAAGAAGCTGTTCGGCCCGGGATATCTCAACACCCCGGGCGTTCTCTTTGGACTGCCGTTTGGGCGCCTGTTTTGTGCCGGGTTTCCGTTTTCCACGTTTTTTTCCGGACGACATCACTTACCTTTCCTAATGGTTCGCTCAAAAATAAATAAGGTTCATCAACCGGCTCTCATCCAAAATGCTTGTAGTTCATGGTCTCCGGAAAGATGTTGTCCATCGTTTCAAGGGCGGCCAGCCTTTGCGGGTCAATACTCCCTTGGCAGATTGCATCTTCAAGATAGTAAAATCTCGCCAACTCGTCCTTTATTCGCCTGTACGCGTAATCAACGGTCGTGCCCGTCTTCATGATAAACGCCCAGTCAGAGCTCTGGGCAAGGAGGAGAGACCGAGCCGCCTGGTTTAAGGCTCTCTCTTCCAAAGGATCAGGCGCTATGCCGTCAAAACGCCTTACAAGCCCTCTCATCCTTCGAGAGGTCTGATGGAGGTGAGGATAGATCCAGTCGTTCTCTTCATTGAGCCAGAATTCGTAATACCCGTTCATTCCCCATGTAGAGGGGACGGGAACAGCCTTTTCCCGTGGTGGATAGATCGAAAGGTATTCCGAAGGCGTAATCATGGAAAGGCTTTCCTGTTGGGAGATCTGCCGGATCAAAGAATCCAGCCAGATGGGGCCTTCAAACCACCAGTGTCCAAAGAGTTCGGCATCATAAGGGGCCACAACAAGAGGGGGACGATCCACCCTGCCTGCGCAGGATTCAATCTGTTTAATACGGCGGGAAAGGAAGTCCCCGGCGTGCAGACCGGCCTTATAAGCGGCGGCATCAGGGAGATAGGGTTTCTTGTTATCCGCGTTTCCCGTAATCCGGTAATACTTGATACCCGTGTTTACGCGGACAGAGTCATCGTGAATATAGGGTTTGATATAGTCAAAATCAAGGTCAAAGCCGATATCGCGATAAAATTCCCTGTAATCAGGATCTCCGGGATAGCCCTCGCTGCTGCTCCAGACCTGGCGGGAAGACGCCTCGTCTCTCGCAAAAACCGCCATCTCCGACGGCGAGATTACAGGGGCAAGGGTCCCATATAGCAAAGAATTGTCAGGGGTATCTATTGCGTGGGTATCAGTGAAGAAAAAATCGAGTCCTGCGTCATGCAACAGCCTGTCAAGCCCCTGGTAATAAGCGCACTCCGGGAGCCAGATGCCGGCGGGAGCCTTCCCGAACACATTGCTGACATAGTCTAGTGCCGTAAATATTTGACCCTTGACCGCGGACGGCTCTACTTTGAGAAGCGGGATCATCGCGTGAGTCGCGCTCGTTGTAATTATTTCAAGCGCCCCAAGGTCCTGAAATTTCTTGAAGGCGGAAACAAGTCTGCCGTTGTAGCGGTCTCGAAAGATCGCGAGAGACCTCGAAAAAAGGCGGTAGTAGTAAATGGCAAGTAAATGAAAATCCGGGTCATTACGAGTCCTGCTGATCTCGGTTTCCGACAGTTCCAGAAGCTTTTCCAGGTGCCTGACATAGCGTTCCTGGAGAAGGGAATCCTCCAGCATGCAGACCAGTGACGGTGAAAGGGAAAGGGTAACGCGAAAATTGATATTATCAAGTATGAGATTGTCAAAGACATCTAACAGGGGAATGTATGATTCCGTAATCGCTTCAAACAGCCAGTCTTCCTCAAGAAAGCTCTCATATTCCGGATGACGCACGTATGGAAGATGGGCATGCAGCACGAGGCAAAGAAAGCCTTTTGGCCTGTTCTTACGGTCATTCATTTCTCCCACCCTCACCCGCAACTCCCCCTAACTCGACTACCTGAACATTTCAACTACTCAAGCATTCAACTACTCGACTATTCCCCCGCTCGACCAAGGCCAATATTCAGCCGGGAGAGGATATCCTCTTTGTCTCCCACCGGAATACGATGACTAAACGAACCATCCGGCCTGACCCTCACCTTCTCTCCCGCCACGGTAAGCAAGGCCCTGTGATCGACCCGTCCAAACACACGGAATTCGAGATCTGCTTCAAGTCCCTCTTTATGATCCTCTTTATGATCCTCTGAAAACGTGTAAGAGCACGCCGCTGAATGATTACCGGTATTGACCATGCCGGATATGTCCGCCACTGAGATCTCTCCGGGATCAACTGTGAATGCCTCAGCCTCCATATTCTTGTTTCTCCCTTTGGCCTCCTGATGATCAGGCCCGTGAGTTGATCGATAATCCGGCGGCGTAACAACGAGGTTCGACATTGCCAGTTCAAAAAAGACGCCGTCAGAAGCAAGGATTCCGAGTTCGGCGACGTATGACGTTTCCGCATCGACCTTAACATAGGCACTGCTTTGTATCCCCTGGATCTTACAGTCAAAAAATATGGAATCCGAACTTTGCGCATCCAACTGCAGTAACCGGAACCGCAAAATCAACGAATCTTTCAGGGCGTCATCTCCCAGTATAATACGCACGGTCTCTATCTCTGAAGGCGCGATATTCCAGTAGGCATGAATTGTATAAGGGTCCACGTCCATAAGAGTTATGAGGGTATCTGATATGGGCCTTGGAAAACATGAAGATATCTCTTCCGAGATGGCAATCAGATCGACGCCGGTCAACTGCGGTTGACATTCTCTTTTACTGGAAACGTTCATATATATCTTGAGGCATCCTTCATTAATCCACCATGAGCCGTTTACATTTCACAATAACTCAATTATATTTTGTGAGTTATACCTCGGAAGGTTGCAAATTGCGTTTTTTTCGGTGAGCAATGAGCATCAAGAGCAAGGCGCGAAGGTGCAGAATAGCAGGCTATTGCAAACCTGAGCAACGCAGCTATTGGTGTTCATGGCCGGCGAAAAACCGCAATTTGTGGCTTTTCGAGGTATAGATGCAGCAGAATTAATTCAAAAATCAAGATCAATATCCAAAATGATTCAGTCGTTGCATAGTTCATTGGGAAAACCGTGAACCGACAACTTGAGAACTTGGCCATTCCCCCGGTCTTGACAC
>MAXM01000158.1:3178-3445 GCA_001751015.1 Desulfobacterales bacterium C00003106 | reverse complement strand
ATTGACTATTTTGACATTCTTGATCATCTTCTTATTTATAACAATTCCAAGCTTTTCTGCTATCTTCATATTGATCGATATAACAGATTTTCTTGCATCAACCGGCCGGACTCTCTTCACATCTCTGCCTGAAAGTATCTCTTGAGCCATTTCTCCCGCCTGCCTGCCGATATCAAAGGCGTCTATGCCTATTGACATCAATGCCCCCAACTCCACGTACTTTTCTGAAAATGCAAGGACAGGTATCTCATTTTCAAGTGAAAAAAG
>MAXM01000158.1:2018-3126 GCA_001751015.1 Desulfobacterales bacterium C00003106 | reverse complement strand
ATTCTATTTGCAATCAGTTTGATACCGATTTCCGTGGCGGCATGTTGCGCTCTTTCTGCGAAATGGCCCGTCCTTACCGGGTCATACAACAGACCGATATTTTTCACATTCGGCAGGACCCGGCAAACGGAGGTCAACTGTTCTTTCTGGGATATGTCCATGCAGACCCCGGTGATATTATCGCAGTCGAGTGCGGACCGAGGATTCAGTACCATGAGATAGACAACAGGTATCTCCTTGACCATCTTAACGCGCAAGAGGGCATCTATCCCTATGGCCAGCACCATCTCGGGTCTGATCTCATTGATTTTGTCCACAACATCCCGACCTTGCAATTCGCGCAGAACAAGCCTGTTCATCCTGGCGTTACAAACACTCCTGAAACCCTCAATCGCTTCTTCATATGGTCTGATCCTCATGCTCTGAACCGCCACGATCTCCTGTCCGGCCTCGGTCGGACCATAACAGAGAGTCAGAAACAACAATACGGATAGGTTTTTTGATATTGCTCGGCAAATACTATTCATAGTTATGCGCAGCAACCCACTCGGTCTCTGTCCGTTTCCGGCATTAAGACTAATAAATGACTTGAACAAGAATGACAAAGATGATAGCTTTTATAAGCTGTGTTATTCTAAGCGACCGTACAGAATAAAGGACTCTTTTCCGGCATGCGTTGAAGGATACCACAAAAACATGCATTTTTCACCCCGTAAAGCAAAAAAAGACCAAAATAGTGAGAGATCGTATATGTACGGGCATCTGAAGAAGATATGTGGTTTCTTATTCTGTCTTGGGTTGATCACATTCCCCTTGTGCCCGACCTGTTTTGCCTACGTCGATGAAGAGATGTTGATTCTGCAGATGTATTATGCGGACAATGATCTTGTTGTATCTCCCACAAGGCACCCCAAGCTGGTCTCTCAGGTCGCGGAAAATATCACAGTTGTCACCGCAAAAGAGATAGAGGAGATGAACGCCCACACAGTGGCAGACGTCCTGAACAGAATACCGGGTGTTTTTGTCAATTCTAACCAGGGTTTTGGCGCGTCGTCTTTCGTCAATATTCAGGGTTCCGATCGGAGACATGTCCTTGTCCTGGTAGACG
>MAXM01000158.1:1630-1921 GCA_001751015.1 Desulfobacterales bacterium C00003106 | reverse complement strand
CGCCATAAGCGCCTCGAATGGTGAGAAAAATACCAATGACTACAGGGCCGAGGTCTCGGGCCGGTTTGGACCGGTAGGATATTATCTGTTTGGCGGCCACCAGGAATCTGACGGGCTGCCCCCCTCTCCGAGATGTTTTGATAACGACAGCTTTTATTCAAAGTTCGGTATTTCCGTATCAAAAGATGTGAACATTGGCTTGAGCGCCGGTTACAGCGAGCCACATGCAGGGTTCGGTGATGTTCCATTGGCAGACATAACCTCGAAAGAGGATAGTCGCACATTTTTTAC
>MAXM01000158.1:0-1600 GCA_001751015.1 Desulfobacterales bacterium C00003106 | reverse complement strand
ATATGGGGCTCTTCGAAAGAGTTTTTTGAAAAGGATGTTTACGACGAAGATACCATAGGAGGAAACGCCAAACTTGTATGGGAAGATCAGACGCATACTTTTGTGTTTGGCGCCGATTTTGAGCACGGAAAACTCGACCAGACTATCAATACCGGACCGCATCTTCAATCACCCCCATATAATGCTCCGCCAACAACCAGGACAAATCCTGATATTGCCAAGTGGGCGATCTATGCCAATGACACTATAGTAATCGACCGCTTGTCGATTACTCCCGGTATCAGATACGACCACAATGATATTACCGGCTCATTTACAAGCCCCAGCTTCGGCATTACCTATGAACTCGCTGCAAATACGATTCTTAGGGCCTCTGTGGCAAGAGGCTTTACTATACCACCACTGTCAGCGACTTCGGGCGGGGCGTTATTTCTTGATCCAAACCCCTCTCTTGAGCCCGAAGAGGTCTGGTCATACCAGGCAGGCGCAGAATCATCCGTTGCCAAGTATCTCTGGCTCAAGGCTACCCTGTTTCGTCATGTCTTAAAGAATGCCTTGACTGACGAAGCTACCACGGGAGGCACACGCTATATAAATGGAGGAAAAATCAGACGTCAAGGGTTTGAGATCGAAGCCGAGACCCTGCCTGTCTATGACCTCTCTCTTTTCGCCGGGGTAGGCTATGTGTACATAAAGCCTTCCGGCGAGCCGCAGTCTGCTAAAAAGCACGACAGGCGTAATTATAAGATAGGTGTCAGGTATGACGACACAGAGTCTTTCAAGGCCGAACTCTTTGGTCAGAATGTGTGGTGGGATCTTGATCCAGATCCAGGTGCAGGTCCAGGTCCAAGTTATAAGCTGGCTGACAACAACTTCATATGGGACTTGAATCTAACCAAGAAAATCTGCTCAACAGAAAAATCTGATACGGCCATCTTTGTTACGGTCCATAATATCTTCAACGGTTCTCAGTATGACTCTGCCGATATCAGAAGCCCGGAAAGATGGGTCGAGGCCGGGATACGAGTGAGGTTCTGAATAGGGAACCATCCTACATTCCTCACCACGGTATTTCGCAACAGTGATGGCTTTTTTGAAAAATAACCAAAAAAATGTTGGATTTTACAACTCATTCATTGTAATATAGTTAGGCAGTGAGTAAAAATAAATTGTACAATATTGCGAAAAATTTCATTTCGTCTGCAAGGCGCGAGGAGGGCGCATGCGGTCACAGACAAGAACCGTAGAACATTTTTTTTTCATGACTTGCCAACTGAAAAAAAAGATATTATATTAAGATAATAAATGTATCCTATTCAAAAATCGTGGTAAGAGCTCATTTTCAATTTACAAAAAGGCTTTATTGACACATAGTTATATTGAGACAGACTGCCCATTACCACGAAATTTGAACAGGTTCCTAATAAATGATATCAAAAAAAGCCGAATTCAGTACGTGGCATCTTAACACCAGGAAGGAATTGTTTGTTAAGGAGAAAGATCATGAAGCGAAAAAAAGGAGAGGAAAGAAATGAGATCGTAGTACTCGATTCAGGAATCGATACTGCTGCTGCAGAAAATCCCTTTATGGCTTGTTGTT
>MAXM01000157.1:599-3582 GCA_001751015.1 Desulfobacterales bacterium C00003106 | reverse complement strand
AGCTTTTTGCACTTTAAAATGGAGTAACAACAGCATACACGTGCACTTGGGGACGCCCTTTACATTTACATGTTTAGATAGGGGCAAATTGTAAGGTGTGTCACATCTTGATTAACGCACTTGTCCCGTCATATTTTTCTAATTCTGACCACAGTGTAACATGGTTGCGCATAAGTCTAAATGTTGTGAGGTTGTATAACCTACTAAAATTATGTCAAAGATCAAAAAAATATCAGGCTGCCCATGGCAGCTTAGAGGCAAAAAACTTTAGACTCTAGAAGTTTATGAGGAGGCGAGTTAGGGCTGGGAAACCATCCCAAAAAATCAGGTTCCGTATCTGCTTCGAAATTCTCCGATAACGCGTTTCATATTTTTCAAAAAGTCTTGTTCTGTGGGGCAGGAGTCACACTCGTAGTTGTTTGGGCAGGGTTCAAGGGAACGGTTTCCCATCTTCATGGTCCGCAGGCGCGGCGTTTTTTCGTCAGGGGTCATTTCTATACACCCGGTGGGGCATATATAGGTGCAGGAACCGCAGCCAATACATACATCCGATGCGACCTTGAATGGCGTGGCCACCTCGCGATTTATGCCCCGGTTGGAAAGCCCTATGGCGCCGACCCCCACGACCTCTTCGCAAAAACGGACGCACAGGCCGCACAGGATGCACTCGTTGGCCTCGATCTTCTTGAACCGGGGCGCTTCGATCCCCATCTGTCTCGCCATGGTCTTCAGGAGAGGGACATCAGGACACCGGGCAAGCAGGAGTTCGACTATCATCCTCCTGATACCCCTGACCTTTTCCGTATCAGTGTATACCTCCATACCCCTTTCTGCGGGAAAATTGCAGGATGTCACCAACCTCCGCTGCTTGTTCTGCACGACCTCGACCATACAGAGACGGCAGGACCCGTATGGTTTCAGGGCCTCGTGGTAACAGAGCGTGGGGATAAAAATACCCGCTTTTTTGGCCGCCTGGAGAAGAGTTGTCCCCTGATCGATCTCGACCATCTGTCCGTCAATTATTATAAGCGCTTTCAACAGGCAACCTCCTAACTCCAGACCTCGTCAAGTAGTCGAGTGGTCAACAATCTTGCAACTATCTGACCCGCACGGCTTTCCGTTTGCAAAGACCATAACAGATGCCGCACTTGATGCACTTTGCAGGGTCTATGGTGTGAAGCTTCTTCCTTGTGCCTGAGATGGCTTCCTGCGGACACTTTATCATACAAAGCGTGCACCCGTTGCACAGTTTTTCGTCAATGAAGTATTCAAACAGGTTCTTGCACACACCCGCCCGGCATTTCTTGTCATATATATGAGATTCATACTCGTGGCGAAAGTAGCGGATGGTGCTGAGGACCGGATTTGGAGCGGTTGCGCCCAGCCCGCAGAGCGAAGCGGCCGGCATAAAACGGCCAAGTTCGACCAACAGCTCGATGTCCCCCTTTTCCCCCCTCCCTTCACAGATGTTATTCACGATCTCATGCATCTGTTTCAGACCTTCTCTGCACGGCACACACTTTCCACACGATTCAAAGAGCAGAAAGTGCAGAAAATACCGGGCAACGTCGACCATGCATGATGTCTCATCCATGACAATCATCCCGCCCGACCCCATGATTGCGCCGGCATCTCTCAGACTGTCATAATCGACCGGCATATCTATCTTGCTGATAGGGATGCATCCTCCGGAAGGTCCCCCTGTCTGGACCGCCTTGAATTGTCCGCCCTTTCTGATACCTCCGCCTATGTCAAAGATGATTTCTCGAAGTGTGGTCCCCATCTCCACTTCGACCAGACCGGTATTTCTTACCTTGCCGACAAGTGAAAATATCTTGGTCCCCTTGCTCCTTGCGGTTCCGATTTCCGAATACCAGTCAGCGCCGTTTTTGATTATCTTTGGTATGTTCCCAAAGGTCTCCACATTGTTCAGGACAGTGGGTCTTCCAAACAGCCCTTCAAAGGCCGGATACGGGGGCCTTGATCGAGGCGTTCCGCTCCTGCCCTCGATGGAGATCATGAGGGCGGTCTCTTCACCGCACACAAAGGCCCCTGCGCCTTTGTTTATCCTGATACCAAAATCAAAGCCCGTACCCAGGATGTCCATCCCGAGAAGGCCGTATTCTTCCGCCTGTTCTATAGCGGTAGAAAGGTGGTTGATTGCTATCGGATATTCCTCCCTAACATACATAAATCCCTGGTGCGCCCCGATTGCAAAGGCCCCTATGATCATCCCCTCGATAATACTGTGCGGGTCTCCTTCCATGAGGCTTCGGTCCATAAAAGCGCCGGGATCGCCTTCATCACCATTTGCCACAACATACTTGATGTCGCCCGGGGCGGACCTGCAAATCCTCCACTTAATGCCTGTGGGAAATCCCCCGCCTCCCCGTCCCCGCAGCCCTGAACCAACCACTGCCTCAACCACGTCGGCCGGGGTCATGGCTGTCAACGCCTTGCCCAAAGCCGAATATCCGCCGGCCGCAATATAGTCTTCGATCCTTGTCGGATCAATCTTCCCGCTGTTAACCAGAACGGTTTTTTGCTGTTTTTGGTAAAAAGGGATGTCTTCTTCAAGGCGAATCAGTTCCTTGGTCTCAGGGTCTTTCCACAACAAGCGATCCAGCACGGTCCCATGTGCAACAGTCTCGGAAACAATGTCTGCCACATCCTCGGGGCTTACGCGGCAGTAAAAGATGCCTTCAGGCCCTACGACCATAATGGGACCCATCTCGCAAAAACCGTGGCATCCGGTCTTCCTTACGTCCACATTGTCTTGCAGGCCCTGTTTTACAATCTCCGTCTCCAGGGCTTCAATGACCTTCGCGGACTTTCTCGCCCGGCATCCGGTATCGCAAATCCTGATGACCGTCCTTAGTGTCCGGCCTTTGTTGAAAATCGATTCCCTCAGGCTTTCCAACTTCGATATGGTATTAATCCTTTTCAATCCCTGGCCTCTGACTCCTTAGGAACGTGGACGAAA
>MAXM01000157.1:0-529 GCA_001751015.1 Desulfobacterales bacterium C00003106 | reverse complement strand
AAATTATTCCGTCCCCGTTCCTTAGCTTCACTTCGTTTCGCAAGTCGTTGATTGGTCGAGTAGTCAAATCGTCAAGTGGTTGATTAGTCGGTTCTTGTGTTCACTCTTGCGTATTCGACTGGTAACTTGACAGGATGGTCTCTATCTTTCCGGGATTGACCGCGTCATAATAGTCGTTGTCCACTACCATCACTGGGGCCAGAGCACACGTTCCGAGGCAGTTGACCGTCTCGAGCGAAAACATCCTGTCGTCAGTTGTCTCTCCCTCTTTGATATGCAGCGTTCTTTTTATCTGGTCGAGATTTCGTACCGCCCCGCTTAAATGGCATGCGGTTCCACAGCAGGCCTTGATCCTGTGACGTCCCTTTGGGGTCAGGCTGAAACCCTGATAAAAGGTAGCAATGTCAAAGATCCTCGCCAGATTCAGCTCAAGCCTCTCCGAGACGTAACGAAGCGTCTCTTCGGGCAGCCAGCTTTCGATCTCCTGCACATCCTGCATAATCCCGATTATCGCTGAATGCCTGTATTC
>MAXM01000156.1 GCA_001751015.1 Desulfobacterales bacterium C00003106 | reverse complement strand
TGCAACACAAAAAAGTTGCACTGATCAGGCATAACCGTTCAGCATCTTTATACGCTGATTTAATATCGAACAAGGAATGTCGAACTATGAAGTTTTAACTTCGGTAAAAGCTTTGCTGTCCGAATAATTCATACGGAAAAGCCAATTAACGCTCCTTAATTCGCTATATTCCTTCGACATTCCTTGTTCGAGTTGGTGAATCATCAGGCTATGGCCACACAGAAGGGACATGTAGAGTTAGCTCGTGAATATTTAGAACACGGAAGGCATCAGAAGTTATTCAGGCTTCTTACTGATACTACTGATTATTTTCGAGTCGAATATAACGACATTATTGCAGTGGAAGATACTCACTATCTGATCACGGGCTATGAACGGGAAGGACGTGCCGGGCTTGAAGACCCTAAATACTGGGTGAAAAAAGCGATCGAGCTTGATACGGGAAGGAGGGTTATCATGAAACTCTCCTTTTATGAAAACTTCGTATCCAGGATTGGAAATCAGGAGATCATCTTTTTTCGCAGCCCTCAAAAAGAGGCAAGGGTTCTAAGACAGGCAAGAGACAACCCCCACTTTATGCATGGAGTTTCAGTGCGGGACAGCGTGGGCAATCTGCTGCGTATTGTCGACAGGATACCAGGCCCGACATTGGGCGGTTATCTTCACAAATTTTCTGAAAACCACAAGACTTTCTTTGAAGAAAACCTTCCGGACGTGCTTAGACGCCTTATAAAGGCGTATCGTGCCATGGGCTTTCTTCACTCACTGCGTGAGGTCCACGGAGATATACGCCGGGACCACATAATAGTAGATTCAAGAGACGGCTTGTTTAAGTGGATCGATTTTGATTACAACTACAGGCACGGAGAGAGCATATTCGGAATCGACCTTTTCGAAATGGGCTGTTTGTTGACAACAGTCGTTGCGAGAGGGTTTCCAGCCCTTTACGATCTTGTGCATAAGTACCCTGATATTCGTGATCGCCTGGAATTGGATGATATGAATATTCTGTATAAAAACCGCGTGGCAAACCTCAAGAAAATCTATCCTTACATACCCGATAGACTGAACCTTATCCTGCTTAGGTTTTCTGCCGGTGCGGAAATATTCTACGACACCACTGAAGAACTCGTTTCCGACATGGAAGAGGCCCTGGAGGATCTATCATGAAAAAGGAAATACCTGCAGACCGCAAGATACTGATCAGCATAGACGAATCCGAAACAAGTCAGCGTGCCCTGCGATATGTGGGGCGATTTATCGGTGATACGCCCGGTTTTGATATAACTATCCTCCATATTATTGAGGACCCGCCTGAGGACTATTTCCCGAACAAAGAGGAACGCAGGAAACATTTTGATGAAAAGGATATTGTTACCAAGAACCTGCTAAAAAATGCACAAGAACTGCTGCACTCAAAAGGCGTCTCCTTAGAATCAATCCACACAAGAGGTGAAATACGGGCCTACGGAAGCCTTGGGAACTCTATCCTGGAAATACAAAAAAATGGGGGATTCGGCACCCTCGTAGTGGGACGGAGGGATCGTTCCAAACAGGAAGAAATTCTCCTTGGAAGTGTTTCAAGAAAGATTATGCAAACAGCGAGAGATTGTTCAATTTGGGTCGTGGAGTGACGGTTTAGGACAGATATGTACGTAGTCATCATAGGGTGCGGCACAGTAGGGTCCCTTATTTCAGACGAGCTTTCCCGCCAGGGGCACGATGTTGTAGTTATTGACAACCATGAGGCCTCGTTTGATAATCTTTCTTCGGAATTCAGCGGTTTTTGTGTACTCGGTGACCCTGGTGAGATTGAGATTCTAAAAGAGGCAAAAACAGAAAAAGCAGACGCCGTATTTGTTACCACCCCAAAGGACAATCTCAATTTGATGGTTGCACAGGTTGCAAAGTCTCTCTTTGATGTTCCCTGTGTCGTCGCAAGACTCTCCGATTCCAAACCTGAAGAAATCTTTTCCTCCTTAGGCATACAGACTATCTCGCCTCCACGGATGGCAGTTGAAGAATTCCTGAAAGCTATCAGGAAATTCCGTAAATTCCAGGTCTTATAGAGCATGTAACGGATGAAGGTAATCATAATAGGCGGAGGTAAGGTTGTATATTTCCTGACAAAGTCATTCCTTTCCAAGGGACATCAAGTCCTTATTGTCAACAAGAATAAAGCAGACTGCGAATGGTTTGCCAAGAGAATCAAGCCGACCGTTATCTGCGGCGACGGCTCCGACCAGAGGTCTCAGGAAGAGGCAGGGGCGGGAGAAGCGGATTGTTTTATTGCAATCACACCGACTGATGAGGACAACCTGATAGCCTGCCAGATCGCTGACAGGATATTCGGTGTTCCCAGGGTATTGGCTTTCGTGAATAATCCGGAGAATGTAGATATCTTCAAGAGATTAGGCGTCAGGATGGCCCTGTCTGCGGTTGAGATCGTATCAAACATAATCGAAGAGAAAATCGAGTTCGAAGATATAACCAATCTCATACCGTTGGATGAAGGGAGGATCAATGTCACAGAAGTTATGTTGAC
>MAXM01000155.1 GCA_001751015.1 Desulfobacterales bacterium C00003106 | reverse complement strand
TCTGTGGCTGAATAGTTACAAACAACCTACAATGAATTCGTCGAATATGGCCGCTTTCCCGCGGCTTTCTGCGCTTTTGCTTTTTCTGAGCATATTGATCACATCAGGTGTCTCAGTCGCCGCAACCCCCTCTGATGCCACCCGCTATGCCACAAGTTTTTTTTCTCTAGACAATGTGGAACAGGTAGAACAGCTCAACCGCAAGCTCTCTGAGCATCTCAGCAAAGTTGCCAGGGTGGAGGTCTTGGACGTGACATATTGCGCTGTAACGTCTAAGGAGAAAAGGTATTTTCGTAGTATCGTTATTACAGACAAAAAAGGCCGGAAGGCCCTGAAGAAAGTGGAAGATGGCATATGCAGCCTGCTGAGACAAGAGGCTATGAGGCTTCATGGTATAAAGATACTTGCAGAGCCCTGGACATATCGGCTTACAGATAAAGAACCCGCGAGACAACACGAATCAATTTCCTTGCATGACTACGAGAAGATCTATATCCGGGGAGCTAAAGAGAAGAACAGGCGGTTTGTGATCCTGATAGCAAAATTCGCCGGTCTTGATCAGGCCGAACAATTCTGCCGGATACTCGAGAACGAAGGTGTTGATGTCATATTGGGCTACCCGCGCAGAATAACGATCGGGACTGCGGGGAAAAAGATGAACCTTACCCCTTTTCGTATTTTTCTCAGGAGCTTTGAGGGGGACGACCTTGTGTTCGGCAGTGCGTACAAAGGAAAGAGGTATGTGGGCAAGAACAAGGAGAACCTGGAAAAAACCACAGGCAAGGGTCATTGGAACATCTATGACGCCGGATATAGCTGGCAGTTAGTCCCCAAGAAAAAACACAATTTTCTTATCGGCTCTTTTCAGCTCGACCTGTTGCCGTCAAAGGAGGAGCACTTAAGACCCTATCTTGACGCCCTCGAAGAAAGAGGACTTCCCTTTTATTTGACTACTGTGAGAGTAAAAGATCATAACTACTTAAGGGTAGTTCATCCCGTGGATGACGATTCTCAGCTTCAGATCGATCTCGCCCTGGCAAGAATACGCGAGGAACTCAACGATTTTTCCGTGGAATTCGGAAAGGATTTCAATATCCATCCTGAAATCATACCAAAAGATGATCCGATTGAGGGGGCAAAATTTACGCTCGACGATCTTGTAATAAGCATGTCCGAAGGCACGGCCGGATTCTTGAAGGACCAAAACTCGGACACAAAGGGCGCGGATTTTCCTGTCAGTATAAGAGGCATTCTTGCAGGACTCTTCCTGCCGAGGATCTCTCCGCTGCAGAACGACCTGAAAGGGAAGAATACTGTCGGTCTCAAGGTCATCAAGACGACGCTTCCCGGGAAAGGAGAACATACCTGTCTTGCGATCGAACGGAACTACCGGCAACAGCACATAGTACTTGCCGAGAAGCTCAAGGCCTCGGGGAAAATACTCACTTTCTTTGTCTACCGGCGGGATAACAGGACAGACCTGCGTCGGCTGGCGCAGCTTGCCGCAAAAAGCGAAATCGACAGGCGTCAGGCCGAGGCTGCAGACATTGCCGAGCTGGAAGAAAAGGAGGCCTGGAGACACTCAGCCCTCGGCAGGCAGGGAAAGAAGACCATAAATGAGAGATTTGGACAAATCAAGTACATCATTGAAGATGCCGGATACAGCAAACATATTCAACCTGTTGTATTGTATAAGGATACACAAAACGGTTTCAGCCTCATTGACGAGGTTATGAACACCATCGACCTGTATGACTGTCAAGACCTCGCGGTCAAGATGAAGTCATTGATGTGGGCCGAAAGCCGCGGAAACCCGCATGCGATATCCGGCAAGAACGCACGGGGGCCGCTTCAGGTGACCGTGAATGGTTATCGACATACCCGTAAGAAATTTGCGGAATTGATCAGAATGGCTGAGAACGCCGAACAACTCGAAAAGGATGGGGATATTTTGCAGGCGCAGGATATCTTTTCTCTTCCGAATCGAAGACTCCTTGAAAATGCCTGGCGACTTGTAGACCTGAATACAGGTTACAATGATGTATCACACATTCCGAGATTCAACATCTGCGAAGGAACTCTCCAGTTTTTGATAGACTACACCTTTTTTGCGCAACGATATGTACAGGCCAAACCAGAGGGAGGCCGCAAGGTTCGGTATCCTTACCAATTGAGACAAAGAGAGCATAATCATCATTCGGATGCAGCAGGTCTGCTTGACCCCGAAATTGCCGCGATGGCCTCTTACAACTACGGACGTTACGGGGTAATAAAGGCGATAAAGAGAAAAGGAAGGGAATTCGTTCAAGCGCTTCCTCGCGAAACGCGCCGGCACCTGGCGAACTATTTTGTGACAAAGCTGAGTCTGGATCAGGAATTCCTGGCCGAATACAAGAAAAGCACAAGGCATGACATTGCCATTGAGTCTCCACGCAAGCCGCACCAGTTGAGACGCAAGATCCGTAAAGGGACATCATAGGTTGGATCAATATATATGAAAGATGAAAAATATCTGATATGGAAATAACGATCATAGGGTCAGGGACATGCGTCCCCTCTTTGAAACGAAGCAGTTGTTCGGTCCTCATCGAGGTTGCGAATGAAAGACTCCTGTTTGACACAGGCGCTGGAACCCTCAGGCGTCTCCTTGAACTTGAAGTCGATTTTTCCCGGATACCATATATCTTTTTCAGTCACCTTCATACGGACCACACAGGTGAATTATGCTCTTTTCTATTTGCCATGAAGAATCCTGAAACATACCGTCGCACAGAGAGTCTCAGGATTGTTGCCGCACAGGGCTTTTTGAACTTCTATGAGAGGCTGAAGGATGTATACGGGGATTGGATAGAGCTTGGTCCCGACCTGATAGAAATAATCGAACTGTATAACAACCGTGCAGACCACCGGGATTTCGGAACGTTTCGTGTAGACACACTCCCCGTGGTCCATACAACAGAGAGCATTGCTTACAGAATTACATCACGGGACGGCAAGTCAGTGGTATATTCGGGAGATACCGATTTCTGCGACAATCTTGTCACGCTATCTGAGGATGCTGATCTTCTCATCTGTGAGTCGTCCCTGCCTGATGAAATCAAGGTGCCGGGACACATGACCCCTTCTCTTGCAGGTCTGACAGCCGAAAAAGCAGGCGCAAAAAGGCTCATTCTCACACATCTCTATCCGGAATGTGAATCAGTCGATATTGCCGAACAGTGCGGAAAGACATATACCGGCGACTTCATGATTGCAGAAGACTCCCTGAAAATCAGCATTTAGGGCTGCGGGATTCGGTCAAAAAAAGAATGGTCTATTGCCCGTAATCGTGGTAATATTTATTTTTGTTGAAGACATGCAAATCTGGAGATGCTTTTCCTCCAAAAAGCGGTATCGTTTTCAAAGTATTAGCCGAAAATCATCAATCCTGGCGGTATCATGGAAAACAACTCAACTCTTTGTCTTGCTCCAGGCATTCTGATAGCTGCTCCTGAACTCAACGACCCCAATTTCCATCGTTCTGTAATACTGATGGTGGAGCATGATGAGAAAGGGGCCTTTGGACTTGTTATCAATCGTCCCATGGAAACCACGGTAACAGAACTCCTGTCGCCTTTAAAGATCCAATACACGGGTTCGTCCGACAAACGGGCGTTTCTCGGAGGGCCGGTCGGTCAAAATCATATATGCTTTCTCCATTCGAGCAAGTACGGATGGGATGCGACGATCAACGTAACCGATTCCATCAATCTCAGTTTCTCGCTCGAAGGCCTGCGTGAGCTTTCCGAGGCTGCTGAAGAGGATTTCTATGTTTTTGTTGGAAGCAGCGGGTGGGGGCCGTCACAACTCGAGGCAGAGATGTCAAAGGGGACCTGGTTTAGCCACGACATAACACCGGGACTGCTCTTTGATACGCTTCCTGACAGAATGTGGGAACAGGCCTTCAGGTCCATGGGCATAGATCCGAACATGATACACACGTCCTACACCGTTCAATAGACCACAATAGGCTTAGGAACGTGGACGAAATAACTTCCGCAACTATGAATCACAGCATCAGGCCATCTTTGCCCGATCTAAAATCACAAAAATCTTGAAATAGCTC
>MAXM01000154.1 GCA_001751015.1 Desulfobacterales bacterium C00003106 | reverse complement strand
AATCCCGCAAGTTGTGTTACCAGTGCTTCGGGTACAACATTTAGTGCTATGATGGATGGGGGCTTGACATTTTATTATGTTTGCCGTCACGAGACACCAAACATAACATACTATAATATTAAGCTGTTATGTTATACATAGAAAACGTTAGAGTCAGGATTTTTCAAAGCTAAACGCTAATGACTAACAGCTAATCGTTCAAATTAGGTTCTACTAACAACCATGTCGTTTCAACCCGGAACCGTGAACGCTGCACCGCTCAACCCAGGCTATAGGATGAGAAAAGGCGGCAGACAATGCGTTTTGGCAAGAGGATTTTTTTGTAACGAGCGAATACCGAAAGGAATCTGTTATGGCACTGGATGAGCAGATTATCACCCGCGCGATCATAGAGCGGTTTACTCAGAAATGGATTGACTATTTGAACATAGACGTGGCTATTGTGGGAGGAGGACCTTCCGGATTGGTAGCCGCCTACTATCTGGCAAAAAAGGGGAGGAAGGTCGCGCTGTTTGAACGCAAGCTGAGTGTGGGCGGCGGGATGTGGGGCGGCGGAATGATGTGTAACGAGATTGTGGTGCAGGATGAGGGAAAGGCCATCCTCGATGACTTTGAGATCCCTACTCTGCATTATAAAGACGGATATCATACCGCGGATGCGGTAGCCTGCACCACTACTCTGGCATCAAAGGCATGCCTTGCGGGTGCGAAGGTCTTCAATCTTATGAGTGTTGAGGACGTGATTGTCAGAAAGGTAGAGGCTTCCGATACGATAGAGGTGGTCGGTCTGGTCATAAACTGGTCCCCGGTAGAGATGGCAGGCCTCCATGTTGATCCGCTTACCATCCATGCGCGTTACACCGTTGACGCCACAGGGCATGCCACGGAGTTGATGCGAAAGATCAAGGACAAGTCAGGCGCAAGGCTCCTTACGGAAACCGGCAATGTTTGCGGCGAGAAGTCCCTGTGGGCGGAAGTTGCGGAAACCACAACCTTAAACAACGTGAAAGAGGCATTCCCGAATGTCTATGTTACGGGTATGGCCGCCAATGCCACCTTTGGTTCCTATCGAATGGGGCCGATATTTGGAGGGATGCTTTTGTCAGGGAAAAAGGTGGCTGATATACTTGCAGATAGATTGGGATGAGGATGAAAAGCACTGTCTATTTTGCGGATCTCAGGGCCAATCCAAGAGATAATCTGTTGAAAAAGATCTCACGGTTGCTGGATGCAGCAGGGCTGCAGGAGAGAATCAAAGAACGGGATCTGGTGGCCTTGAAGCTTCATTTCGGGGAAACAGGCAACACAGCCTTTATTCGCCCGGTTTATCTTCGCGAGATTGCAAAGAACGTCAAGGTCAGAGGCGCTTTCCCATTTCTTACGGACACGAACACTCTTTATGCCGGGACCCGGAGTGATGCATCGGCCCACCTTGCCACAGCCATCCAAAACGGTTTTGCGTATTCTGTAATAAACGCGCCGGTTATTATCGCCGACGGTCTCAAAGGAAAAAATGATGTAGTTGTTCGTACAGACAATAAACATTTTGCGGAAGTCTATATTGCGTCAGATATCGTGCATGCCGATAGCCTCATCGGTATTGCGCACTTTAAGGGACATGAGTTCACCGGATTTGCAGGGACCCTGAAAAACCTCGGGATGGGGTGCGCCTCACGCCGGGGAAAGATGGTGCAGCATTCCACAGTATCTCCCAGGATCAAGAGGAAAAAGTGCAGGGGGTGCGGCGACTGCCTCGAACACTGCTCCCAGAAGGCGATATCCATAGATAATGACAAGGCCCGTATTGATCCTGATAAATGCATTGGCTGTGGTGAGTGTATTATTATCTGTCCTAACCGGGCTATTCAGATCCGGTGGAATCAGGAGAGCCCGATATTCCAGGAAGGCATGGTCGAATACGCCGGTGGTGCGTTAAAGAACAAGAACGGACGCGCCTTTTTCCTCAACTTTGTGATGCAGGTTTCTCCTGCCTGCGACTGCTACGGCTATAATGATGCGCCCATAGTCGGTGACATCGGGATGCTCGCCTCAAGCGATCCTGTTGCAGTCGATCAGGCCTCCCTTGACCTGGTAAATGGACAGGAAGGCGTAAAAGTCTCATCCCTGCCGCAAGGTTACACCTCGGGGGACGATAAGTTCAGAGCCATATATCCAAAGGTGGACGGAACGATTCAGCTTGATTATGCGGAAGAAATCGGGCTGGGGAGTCGGGACTATGATCTCAAGAGGGTGTAGGCGAGCAGGAAGCAAAGACCAGGACCTGATCCCTGAAACCCGATCCCCGATCTCTGTTAGAGGAGTATCCTATGAGCCTTACGGTCTGCGTTCTGGGCAGTGGAAGCAGGGGAAACTCAACCTATGTTTCCTGCGGCGATACGTCAATCCTGTTGGATGCCGGTCTCTCAGGCAAAGAGATAGAGCGTCGCATGCGATCAAGAGGGCTTCGAATCGGAGATATTAACGGGATCATTGTTTCTCATGAGCATATCGATCATATCCAGGGCGTCGGGGTACTGTCCCGTCGATATCGGATTCCCGTATATGCAACAGATCCCACGCTTTCGGTTTGCAGCAAGCGGCTTGGGAAACTTGAAGATGTCAGCCTGTTTGAATCCGGACGCTTTTTTCGCGTGGGCGAACTCGGCGTACATCCGTTTTCAGTCTCTCATGATTCAGCGGACCCGGTAGGTTTCACGATACAAAACGGAAACTCAAAGGCAGGGATTGCTACTGACCTTGGGGTCTCAACGAGATTGGTCGAAAGCCACCTGAGGCAGTGCAATTTATTGATACTCGAGGCAAACCATGATCCTAAGATGCTGGAAGACGGGCCTTATCCCTGGGAGGTAAAGCAAAGGGTTCGAGGCCGTCTCGGGCATCTTTCGAATGAACAGTCGAAAGACCTGCTTGGCGACCTCCTGCACGAATCTCTTCGACACGTTATTCTGGCGCATATCAGCAAAACCAACAATGACCCGGAAAAGGCCTGTGATACGGTTTGCGCGGCTTTGTCAGGAGTAAAGAACGATGTGCCGCATCTGAGCGCTGCGTCTCAGGACGAGGCGGGAGATGTACTAGTGGTATAGATCCCTCTGCTTTTTCTTGCGATTTTTTCCTGCTTCGTAAGCCTGAAGATGGCGTTACGCACGGTCTTGTCACCAAAACCGGTCTTCTTCCTGATCGTGGGGACATCAATACCTTTGTGATGCCTTTTTATTATGCCAAAAACCGTGTCCACGGCGCTCATTGGTGAACCGGAACCGGTTTTTCCCTTTTTTGCAGGCGTAGAGGGTTTCGCCTTCGCGGCGGGGGGTGTCACTCGTTCAAGAGAGTATATGGCCTGCTCTAATCTGTCCAGTTTTTCATCAAGTTTTTCAATGTCGTGTTTTGTGGGAAGTTGATAGTACTGCATGAAGGACTTCACTACTGCGTCAAAGCTGTAGTTCTTACGTTGTTTTTTCATAAACCCCTCCGTTTGACTGATTTTTTTGCCGTCCCCAATCCCTACCCCTCGACGGGAAGAGAGGGGAATAAAATAACTTGTCCCGATAAATCGTGCCTCAAAACGAATTCATAACTATCTATATATAAATGACTCAACCGTAGGTCAATACATTTTTCAGAAAAAATCTTATCTATATTCAACTTTCAACCCTTTTTCTGATACGTTCTTACCGCCTTGTTGTGTTCCTCTATGGTGCGGGAGAACTGATGTGTGCCGTCATTTCTGGAGACGAAATAAAGATACGATTCGTCTGCGGGCATGAGGACTGATTTTAACGAATCGATACCCGGACTGGAGATGGGGCCGGGGGGAAGACCTTTGATCCTGTAGGTATTGTAAGGCGTGTATGTTGCGAGGTCCTTGCGCGTCAGATTTCCGTCAAAATCCATGATTCCGTATATAACTGTGGGATCGCTCTCAAGACGCATCCCGCGTTTCAGACGATTCAGGAAAACCGCTGCGATAAGCGCTCTTTCGGAAGGTTCACCTGTCTCCTTTTCTATGATTGAGGCAAGCGTCACAACCTCGTGGAAGGACAATGTCGTCAGATCACCTTTTTTACGCCATATCGGCATGAAGACCTGATGCAAACGGTCCCGCATGATCTCCAATACCCTGTCTGCTTCTATACCTTTTGGAAATCGATAGGTATCGGGAAAGAGATAGCCTTCAAATAAGTCTGCTGAAATCCCGGCGCTTCGCACACGTTCGGGGTCCGAAGCTGCCTCAAGAAATTGTTTGCTGCTGAGAATTCCTTTTTTTTCGAGAATCTCCGCGATCTGAAACAGATTGTATCCTTCCGGGATGGTTACGCTGTGAAGAAGTGTCTCACCCCGGGTCAGGGTGTTGAGCACCTCATTGGGAGTCATAAGAGACGAGAATCTGTACTCTCCTGCCTGTATTTTTGTGTCCAGTCCTTTGATACGCGCAATCAGGGTGAACTTCCTCGAATCATGTAACAGACCCGAACCTGTAAGCTCCTTTACGGTATCCGAAAAACTCTGACCGGGACGAACAGCGATAGTCATATGCTTTTGGGTATCAGAAAGAGGGGCGTTTCCGTATTGGTTCAAGACAGCGTACAACCCAAGTACAACGCCCACGACTGCAAGGATAACGAGACATGCAAGAAGACTTCCTTTTTTTGACATAATAGCAGGTGATCAGGGATAATGTAATAAGGGACCGGAATTATTTATTTCCGAGTCCCTGACTTTATGAAAAGTGAAAAGCAAATCTTGGGAACGGGGACGGAATGATTTTGCAGTTATTCCGCAGAATCCTTTTTGGGGGCAGGGGATTCGGACTGAGTCTTTTCTTGCTTCTTGGAAGATGGTGTGTTGCCTTGCGATTTTCCCGCATAGTCTGTTACGTACCAGCCTGTTCCTTTAAGATGAAATGTAGACTGGGAAATCAACTTGTGGAGATGTCCGCTGCATTTCTTGCACTTGGTACGCGGTTGGTCGGAAAACATCTGCAAAGCCTCTTCAATGGCCCCGCATTTTTCGCATTCATACTCATATATGGGCATTTTTCCAGTCCTCCTCAAAGACATTCTGTTTTTTGTATCAATAAATATAACCTTCTATTCTTCTTTGTCAAGCAATTAATTGCCTTAAAAGAAAATGTCTTGACTTTCCAACTGAAGATGAATAACTTGAGATAATCTTTCAGGATATATTGTTATGGTTATATTGTAGTTCCCCTAAGATCGACTGAAATTGAGGTTTTTGGAAGGGTTTTAAAAAGGATTCGTATGTTTGTAATTGCCAATTTTCTGAGTGCGCTTGCATCGCTTCTCGATATTCTATTGTCGATTTTCATGTGGGTGGTTATTGCCAGGGCTATATTGTCATGGGTAAATCCCGACCCGTACAATCCGATAGTCCGCTTTATCCATAATCTCACCGAGCCGGTATTATACAGGATCCGCAGGATAATCCCCGGAGGTTTTGGTGGAATTGATATTTCACCTATTGTAGTATTTCTGTGCATACTTTTTTTGCAAAAATTTGTAGTACAGAGCCTTAAGATGCTGGCGATGCGTTTAATGTGATTCGATAATCAATGTCATATTTAGGAACGGGGACGGAATAACTTTCTTAAAATCTCTCATTTCCACTCAACAACTCGCCCGAAGGGCGCAAAAGAGGTGCCGGTAATGAAACCTACAGCGTTTGATATCCAGCAGAAACAGTTCCATATTCGTTTTCGGGGATTTGATGTGCGTGAGGTGGACAGGTTTCTGGAAGAGCTGGCGGAAGGATTTGAGGAGCTTTCCCGGGAAAGCGAACTTCAAGAAAATGAGATCAATAGAGCCAAGAAGGAGATCCATCAATATACAGAGCGTGAAAAGACCCTTAAGCACACCCTGGCGAATGCGCAGAATGCCATAGATGGAATGAGGGTCAACGCCATAAAAGAGGCCGAGCTTATTGTCTCAAATGCAGAGGCAAAGGCCGAAAAGATACTGAATGCCGCTCATAACCGTCTTGCGCAGATTCATGAAGATATTGCGGAACTGAAGCGTCAGCGTGTGCAATTCGAGGTCCAGTTTCGTTCTCTTCTGGAATCGTATTCCAGGGTACTGGATGTAGACAAAGAAGGTATTGAGAAGCTGGAGGCGGTTGAAGACAAACTAAGGTTTCTGAAGAAGGGATAGTAAGTGGTGAGTGATCGTGGCGTTATCAATTGTAGAAACCGAAAAAGGAGTTCTGTTCAAAGCGATTATTCAACCCCGATCTTCAGGAAATATGATTTGCGGCATACATGCTGATGCCCTGAAGATCAAATTGACCGCCCCTCCGGTGGATGGCGCAGCCAACATACTGTGTGTCAAATTCCTTGCATCCGTATTAGGTATCCCCGCTTCCCATATAGAAATCATCAAAGGACATGGCCGCAGAAACAAGAAAATCTTCATCCATTCAGTGACTCGCGAGTACCTTGAGTCAATAATATCAGCATTCGCAAAATCATCGAAATAAAAGGGCTGCTCCTGCAGTCGCACAGCGTTTTTCTTGACTCCTTATTATCCTTCTGATAGTTATTTTCCATCATGTCACTCTCTGATTTTATTCACCTTCATGTCCATACCGAATTCAGCTTGCTCGACGGGGCAATCCGTTTGGACAAGCTGATCACGAAGGCCCAGTCGTATGGAATGCCTGCTGTGTCAATGACCGATCATGGCACCATGTTCGGGGCGTTGACGTTCTACAAAAAGGTATCCAAGGCCGGGATGAAACCGATCATAGGATGTGAAGTCTATGTCGCGCCGGGAAAACGATTTGACAGAAATCCCCGGGATCAGTCCGGCAGTCCCAACCATCTGATTCTGCTTGCGCGAAACAAGAAGGGATATCAGAATCTCTGCAGGCTTGTTACTCTCGCGCAACTGGAAGGTTTCTACTACAAACCGCGTATAGACAAAGAAATCCTTTCCGAACTGAGCGACGGACTCATTGCGTTGAGCGCGTGCCTTCAGGGAGAAATCCCGCGCCTGATCCTGATGAACAGGATAGAGAAGGCAAAAAAAGCAGCGCTCTTTTATCAGTCTCTTTTCGGGGAGGGTCGGTTCTATCTTGAGGTCCAGTCGAACGGGATTGATGAACAGGAAAAAGTAAACGCAGGCCTGCTCGCGATGAGTCAGGAACTATCAATCCCCCTTGTGGCCACAAACGATTGTCATTATCTCGAGCGTGAACACGTCCGCGCACACGACATCCTTTTGTGTATCCAGACCGGCAAGACTGTTCACGATGAGAAACGGTTGAAATTTCAAACCGATCAGCTTTATTTCAAGTCTCCAGGGGAAATGAAAAGGGATTTTGCGGATTTCCCGGAAGCCATAGAAAACACGGTGCATATTGCCGGGCAATGCAACGTGGAACTTGAATTCGGAAAGTATCATTTCCCGAGATTCCCCATAGCTCCCGGCGAGACCGCAGCGGAAAGAATGGCCCTGGACGCCGAAGAAGGTCTGCAACAGCGACTCGGGGAAATAGGTGAGCGACGTAAGGAAGCTGTTGATGAACAAGGATACAGGGATCGCCTCAAATACGAGATTGACGTAATCCGGAAGATGGGGTTTTCGGGGTACTTTCTCGTAGTTGCCGATTTCATACGTTATGCCAGGGAAGCGGGTGTCCCTGTGGGACCTGGCCGTGGATCGGCCGCAGGAAGTCTGGTGGCATATTCGCTGGGGATCACGGAACTCGATCCTATTGAGTACGGGCTCATCTTTGAGCGGTTCCTCAATCCAGGGCGCCAGAGCATGCCTGATATTGACGTTGATTTCTGTATGGATAAGCGCGATCTGGTGTTTAAGTATGTGCTTTCGAAATACGGCGGCCCGGACCATGTTGCCCAGATTATTACATTCGGCAAGTTGCAGGCCCGCGCCGTGATCCGCGATGTGGGCAGGGTCCTTGATATTCCACTCCGGGAGGTCGACCAGCTTGCCAAGCTGGTTCCTGAAGTCCTGAAAATCACCATTGATCAGGCGATTCGAAAAGAACCGAAACTCCAGACGCTCGAAAAAGAAGATCCCCGGATAAAAGAATTGCTTTCAATAGCACGCGTTTTGGAGGGGCTTCCAAGACACGTTTCCACGCATGCGGCGGGGGTCGTGATTTCCGACAGGCCCCTTGTTGAATATCTTCCCCTGTACAAAGGGTCCAAGGGTGAAGTTGTAACACAGTACGACATGAAGTGCGTGGAGGCGATAGGGCTGATCAAATTCGATTTCCTCGGGCTTCGCACCCTGACCGTAATAGACAATGCTCTGAAACTGATACAAACAAGATGCGGCAAGGCGCCGGACATAGTCCGGCTGGACATGGCCGACCCAAAGACATTTGATCTCTTGTGCAAAGGCCTGACAACCGGTGTGTTTCAGCTTGAAAGCTCGGGCATGAAGGATATCCTGGTAAGAGTGAGGCCTGAATCGTTCAATGACATCATTGCGCTCGTGGCCCTTTACCGCCCCGGTCCGCTCGAAAGCGGCATGGTCGATGATTTCATCAAGCGAAAACATGGCAAAAAGAAAGTTACCTATCTGCTTGACGAACTTGAACCTATTCTGAAGAACACCTATGGCGTCATTCTATACCAGGAACAGGTAATGAGGATAGCTTCAGTGCTTGCGAGCTATTCAATGGCCGAGGCGGACAACCTCAGAAAGGCCATGGGCAAAAAAGTCATAGAAATCATGGCGCAGGAACGGAGGCGTTTTCTTGAGGGCATAAAAACCAACGGGATCGACATAAAAAAGGGAGAAGAGCTATTCGCTCTGATTGAAAAGTTTGGAGGGTACGGCTTCAACAAGTCGCACAGTGCGGCGTATGCGCTTATCGTTTACCAGACCGCATATCTGAAGGCGAATTATCCGGTCGAGTTTATGGCGTCCCTTCTTACGAGTGAAATGAGGGACGCCGACAATGTAGTCAAATATGTTGCCGAATGCCGCAGCCAGGGGATCGGGGTCCTGCCTCCGGACATAAATGAGGGCGACAGGGATTTTACGGTGGTGGACGAAAACATCAGGTTCGGGCTTGCAGCGATAAAAAACGTGGGCCAAGGCGCGATAGAGTCGATTATTGCCGCGAGGAGGGAACAAGGGGCATTTAAGTCGATCCATGATTTTTGTGAGCGGGTTGACCTGCGCAAGGTAAATAAACGGGTGGTGGAGTCTCTTATAAAGTGCGGGGCGCTTGATTCCACCGGCGCAAAACGTTCGCAGATGCTGCATGTGATGGAAGATGCTCTCGATATCGGGCAGAAGAGCCAGAAAGACAGGATGATCGGGCAGTACACCCTTTTCGGCGCCAAGGCGAAAGGCGGCATTCACCCGCAGCTTCCCGATATGGAAGAGTGGCCGGAGGGCCGGCGGCTCGCATTTGAAAAAGAGACAATCGGTTTTTTCGTTACAGGTCATCCTCTTGCCAAATACGAAGAGGTCCTTGCCAGACATACGACTGTTGACACCATAAAAATACGCGATTTGCCGGACGGGAGACACGTAAGAATAGGGGGCGTCGTATCCGGTTTCAAGGTGATCACTGACCGCAAAGGCGGGAAAATGGCCTTTGTAACACTCGAGGATCTGCATGGCTTTGTTGAGGTCATACTCTTTGCTTCCGTCTATGCCAAGGGCGAGGAATTCATGGAAACGGACATCCCCGTCCTGATAGACGGGCATGTCAGCAAGAATGAAAAAACAGTAAAGATCCTGGGAGATTCAATAATCCACCTTTCAAAAGCAGAGGAGCTGTGCGCCAAATCAGTAAATTTCAATATTGATGTAACAGGGATTGACAGGGAGCAACTGACCGCATTTCGCACACTTCTTGAAGACTACAAGGGAGAATGTCCCGCGTTCATAAACCTGAGGATCCCCAGAAAGTCAGAGACCGTGATCGCCCTTCCTGACGCACTGAAGCTTCAACCGGGAGGGGATCTTGCCGAGGCGGCAAATCGCTATTTTGGACAGGAAGTAGTTGAAATCGTCTATTAGCACGGATGAGAGTTCGCGGTTCGCAACCAAAATCCTGCGCAATCTCTGGCAATTATTGATCGATCAAAGGATCTGCAAGCTGGTCAACCACAAACCATGAGCTATCGTCCATATACGGAAAGAAGATATCGGAACACCCATTCAGCAGACGGGCTCCAATCGTTCAGGGTCGTTGTCAAGCAGACCGACTTGCTGGTAAAGGCGGACCGTGAACTTGCGTCCGAAACCGAAAATAGTGTCATAACGTGTCGCAAACTCATAGAAGAATATATTGATAGATTTCCATCTTTCCTGTATACATTGGTACCGTTTCCGAATGACAGGTTTGCACCTCAGGTTGTTCGTGATATGATTGAGGCAGGCAGGCAGGCGGGTGTAGGGCCTATGGCTGCCGTCGCCGGAGCAATCGCGGAATGGGTGGGTCAGGATATCCTGCGGTATTCCCGGCAGGTTATTGTAGAAAACGGTGGAGATGTCTTTATCAAGACTGACGGACCGTTGAACGTGGGGATCTTTGCAGGGGCATCACCTTTGAGCAATAAGGTGGGCATTGCTATAGATCCTAAAGGCGCACCGATTGCGGTTTGCACGTCTTCGGGAACAGTAGGGCATTCCCTGAGCATGGGTAAAGCCGATGGCGTGACAATAATCTCCCGTTCCGCATCCCTTGCGGACGCGGCCGCTACTGCTGTCGGAAATCTTATTTCCGGTAAGGGGACAATGGATCAGGGTCTGGAATTTGCGCAATCCATTAAGGGAGTGATAGGCGTTGTAATCATAGTCGGCGGGAGGCTCGCCCTGAAAGGGGATTTTGAATTAGTACAGATTAAGGGCTTAGGGCTCGACAAAAAATAACTTAGCATTTTTGCATCCCGACTTCACCATATCTTTAACCGATCTTCAATCGCAAAAGTCCTCGAAATAGCTCGCTATTCCTGCGGTTTTGCTCAATCAGATCGATTAAAGCTACGGCAAATTCGGGCGCAAATTCTACCAAGTTATTTTTTGCCGAGCCCTTAAATCAACTCAAGCCAATATCTTTTAGGAGGAGATAAATGAGGAATGTTAAGCTGGTTTTGTTTATAGTTATTTGTGGCTGCGGAGGTTTTTTTGTGTATCAGAACCTGCTGGTTTTCACGCATCCTGTTGACTTGAAACTCGACATCTTTAACACGCATTATGAGTGGCTTCAGATCAAGTCCTTTTTCATCTTTCTGGCCTTTTTTGCGGCCGGATTGATAGTCGCGTTTTTTATTGGCCTTGGAGGACGGTTGAAGACAGGAAGGACCATAAAATCGTACAAGGCGCAGTTAAAAAAGAAGGAAGAGGAGTTGAGCGCGCTGCAAAAAGCCACTGCTGCTACCGCTGCTGCGGTTGTTGATACAAGCGCTGTTCCGCCGGCGGATAGTGATGCTGAAGTAAATACACCGGAACAGAACGTCAAAGACAAGACAGAGAATGCCGGTTAAGATCACCCCTATGGTACAGCAGTACCTTTCGATAAAAAAGGAGTATCCTGACGCGCTCCTTTTTTATCGGATGGGCGATTTCTATGAGATGTTTTTTGAAGACGCCGAGACTGCTTCGCGTATTCTCGATATTGCCTTGACATCCCGGAACAAGAAAGATCAAGAACCGATTCCCATGTGTGGAGTTCCGTATCATTCCGCACAGAGATATATTGCACGGCTGATAGACAGCGGATACAGGGTGGCTGTTTGTGAGCAGGTTGAAGACTCGAATAAGGCAAAAGGGCTGGTAAAACGGGATGTTGTCCGGGTCGTGACCCCGGGCGTGGTTATTGATACGGACCTGCTGGATGCCGGATCCAACAATTTTATCATGGCGCTCTTTCGTCAGAAGGACCGTTTTGGTCTTGCCTCCCTTGACATTTCAACCGGCACGTTCCGCGTAACCGAATCAGACACCTTTCATACTATCGTTGATGAAGCCTCTCGCATAGATCCGAGCGAAATCCTTATCCCGGAATCCTTTCAGGAAGAAGTGGAAGTCAAGATGTTACTCTCTTCCATGGAGGGAAAACCGATTACCCTCGCGTCAGATACCCTCTTTGAACTCGACAGGGCCCGATCCGCACTCGTAGAGCAGTTCGGCACACGTTCGCTTGAAGGGTTTGGTTGTGAGACCATGAATTCAGGGATCTCTGCGGCAGGGGCGCTCCTTCAGTATATATGCGAAACACAGAAGGGAAAGGTTCCGCATATCAACAGTCTCGCTGCATATCATCTTGCTGACTGCATGATCGTGGATGAAAGTACAAAAAGAAATTTAGAGTTGTTAGAGACCGTGCGGACCCGTTCAAAGAAAGGAACACTCCTTTGGGTCATGGATCAGACCGTAACCTCGATGGGAGGACGGATGATGCGTCAGTGGCTCCATTATCCCCTTCTTGATGCGCAAAAGATAAGACTTCGTTTGGATGCGGTCGAAGAGACAAAGGCGAATATTCTATTGCGCGGCGCCTTGCGTGAGGCGCTTTCCGGGATTCATGACCTGGAGCGTCTGAATTCCAGGATTGTCCTGGCGCAGTCCAATGCCAGGGACATGATCGCCCTGATGTCTTCTGTCAGGAAGATGCCCGATGTTCTAACGGCCCTGGAATCCTTCCGATCTGATCTTTTCGGACAAATCCGCGCAGACATGGATGACCTCGGTGATGTGGGAGACCTGATCGAAGGCGCGATTTGCGATGACCCGCCGCATACTGTTCACGAAGGAGGGATGATCAAATCAGGGTACAACGCGGAATTAGACGAGATTGTGAGCATATGCAGAGACGGAAAGGGTTGGATCTCGCGCCTGGAATCAAAGGAGCGGGAGGCGTCAGGGATAAACAGCCTGAAGGTCGGTTTTAACAGGGTCTTCGGATACTACATTGAGGTTTCAAAGTCCCGGATCAAATCAGTCCCCGCCCATTACGTTCGAAAACAGACACTGGTGAACGCGGAAAGATATATTACTGATGATCTGAAGCAATATGAAACCATGGTACTGGACGCGGAAGATAGACGCGCTGCCCTGGAATATGAACTCTTTGATAAGATAAGAAAAGAGATAGTAAAAAATAATCTCCGAATAAAGAAGACAGCCGACCTTCTCGCAAGGGTGGACGTACTCTGCGGTCTCGCAGAGGTGGCGGACAAAATGCGTTATGTGAAGCCGAATATCACGGAAGACGGAAGACTTCTCATAGAAAATGCCCGGCATCCCGTGATTGAGAAGATGCTGACTGGAGAGAGGTTCGTTCCAAACGGAATAGAAATGGACAACGAAACACGCCAGATCATGATTATCACCGGCCCCAATATGGCCGGCAAATCAACGATCCTGCGACAGGTAGCGCTGGTTGTGCTGATGGCGCAGATCGGATCGTTTGTTCCTGCGGAATCCGCCTCCATCAGCATTGTTGACCGCATATTTACACGGGTCGGAGCGCTCGACAACCTGAGCCGGGGGGAGAGCACTTTTCTCGTGGAGATGCAGGAAACCGCCGGTATCCTGAATACCGCCACAGAAAGAAGCCTGATTATCTTAGATGAGATCGGAAGGGGAACCAGCACCTTTGACGGTCTGAGCATTGCGTGGGCTGTTGCCGAATATCTCCACAACCTGAAAGGAAAGGGCGTCAAGACCATCTTTGCCACGCATTACCACGAACTGATCGATCTTGCCGCCACCTTGCCGAGAGTCAAGAACTATAACGTCTCCGTGAGAGAGTGGAACGGAGAGATTGTTTTTTTGAGGAAGCTGATTGAAGGTGGAACGAACAAAAGCTACGGTATACAGGTGGCGCGATTGGCCGGCATCCCCCAAAAAGTTGTAATCAGAGCAAAAGAAATACTGAAGAATATCGAAAACGGGGAACTTAACGCAGGGGGAGAACGAGAAAGATCCCGATCCGGGAAAAGAGCAAAGAAACATTGCGATGTGCAGTTGAACCTGTTTGAGACCT
This sequence comes from Desulfobacterales bacterium C00003106, assembly GCA_001751015.1. Taxonomy (GTDB): domain Bacteria; phylum Desulfobacterota; class Desulfobacteria; order Desulfobacterales. Next base: position 10,940 of record MAXM01000154.1, on the reverse strand, counting down.
CGAATCAGGCTCTGGCAGACAGATTGGAGCAAATAGACATCTCAAATACCACACCCCTTCAGGCCCTGAACATAATAAGTGAATTAAAGCAGATGAGTGTCACCTGAATTGAGTGCATATACTCTTTTCTTCCGAACAGATCATATTTTTAGACAGGATAACAGGATAAACAAGATTTGTAACTATTAGCCTTCTACCTTCAGTCTATCCAACAGTTACCAAAACAGTTCACGTTGAGGCGCTCAGTGTTCGCAGACCTGATATGTAGGAAATATCATACATGCCATCGAGCAAAAGCGTAATGGGTGTAATTTGTTGTTATTATAGGCTGATATCGTTTTATGATGTAGTATTAGACCTACACAAAAGAAAAATACTCAGAGAAACAGGAGGCCACAAGTGGAATAATATCACTAGGTTATGAAACCTTTCTACCTTTGGCATTCTAATTGCTAATGTATGAAGGAACAAGGGAAATTGGGTACTGGAAGAGACTTTAAGAAAGAGGGGGTTCAAGTTATGAAGGCAAGAAAAGTAATGTATGTATTATGTTTCAGTATGATCGCAATGTTCGTTGTTGTATCCGCAGGACTGGCGTCAGAAGAAGCGGCTCCGGCAGAGGCAGTTGAAGCGGCTCCGGCAGAGGCGGTTGAGGCGGCAACACAGTTAGATATTAATTCAGCTTCTGCTGACGAACTCAGCACGCTCATGGACGCCTCAATGGCGGCTGCGCTTGTGGCATACAGGGAAGCAAATGGACCTTTTACGTCTATCGATGATATCAAGAACGTAACAGGACTTGATGACGCTGCATTTGACGCAATAAAAGATCAGCTCACCGTAACAGTGGCACAGTAACAAAAGAGATAGATTGGCAATAAATTCGAGCCCTGATTTTTCCCTTTCCTCAGAGCAAATTCATCGTAAAGGCGCAAGGGATTTTGTCTTTGTGATTACTATTGGATATTTTGATAGTTGTCACGGGAATCTTGCGTCTTTGCGTTGAGTTGCACGGGGGCTATGCCAAGGTGAAGGCGCTATACGAGAAAATACTTGTGGTTGATGACGACCCGAATGTTTCCACTGTTCTTGGAGAAATTGCAGGACTGATAGGCTACAGATCAGTTGAAAAAGCGGAAAACGGCCTTGAAGCGCTTGAGAAATATGAGGTCTTAAAACCCGAACTTGTCTTGATGGACCTGGATATGCCGGTTATGGATGGATACAGGGCATGTCGGGAAATCAGGCGGTCTGATCCTGATGCAAAGATAATTGTCATTACCGGCGACCTTCGGAGTACTCTTGCCCGGCGGACAATAAAAGAAGGGCTTGCAAATAAGTTTCTTCAGAAACCTGTCAATACATCCTCTCTGGTGGAAATCATCAAAAAAGTCACTACATCTGCAGAGACCCTTGAGAGATCAAATCATTAACGTCCGGCTGCTTTCAGGTATGATCCGTGATTGTTCAGCCTGATCAAAGAGGGTTTTCACAGCTTTTCGGCCCTCGCCGCCAAGGTCTACAGAAAAATCGTTTACGTACAAATCGATGTGTTTCCTGATCACTTCATCGGAAAGCTCCTGTGCATGGCCCCTGACAAAATTCCTTGACGCCTCAGGATCTCTTCGGGCATGTATTACACTCCTTTTTATCATCTCATCAAGAGATCTAATGGTCGCTTCTCCGAGGCTGCGCCGCGCAATAATCCCGCCAAGAGGAATCGGCCGGGATGTTCTATCTTCCCACCACCCGCCAAGATCGACTAAGGCAACGAGGCGTCGCAACTGATATGTAAAACGTGTTTCGTGGATAATCAGGCCTGCCGCAACCTCTCTTGTAGCTACCGCCTCTACTATCCGGTCAAACCGCATCTCCCGTATATTATCATGCCCTCCTGTCATTAGCTGTAACAGAAGGTTGGCCGTTGTAAAACGGCCTGGGACGGCAATAGTCTTGTCCTTTATCTTTTCGAGAGAGAGACCGGGATATGCGATAAGAAGCGGACCGCACCCTCTCCCCAATGCCGCGCCGCTGTTGAGCAAGACGTATTCATTTCGCAGGTATCCAAACATGTGAAAGGATATCTTGGTCAGATCAAGAGCCGCATCCATTCCCATACGGTTCAATGTGTCCACGTCTTCCATCCGGAGGAGAAACCGGAACCTGTTTCCGTCGATCAGACCGTGCAGGAGCGCGTGGAATATGAATGTGTCATTCGGACAGGGTGAGATCCCCAGGGATATGTTCTGTTCAAATAGACTCATCCGTCACCTGTCATCCGCCAGGAATCTTTTCAACACCCTGGCTGCGGCGCTCATTGCCGATACAATATCAAACGGCCTTCTCTGTCCGGCCACATTGCTGATCCCTCTTATCTCCGCAAAAGGAATAGCATACTTAAGACAAACATGGGCCGCCGCCGCGCCTTCCATGTTTTCACACAGCGCATTTATCCTTTTGTTGACCATCCTCGCCCTTTCTACTGTTCCTGACGCGGCGGAAACAGTAGCAAATCTCCCTTTTTGAGCGGTCAGCCCCTCTGATCGGGCAGACTCATAAATACGATCAGCAAGGACTTGATCAACAGGAAAGAGGTTGAAATACTTGTTATCTCCTTTTTCTATCACGGGGATTCCTATCTCCTGCATCGTCCTGATCCCTGTCTTGTCCGCCAATCCCTCGTCTGCGCTGAACTCGCTTTGTGCGACAGCAATGTCTCCAATACAAAGGCCCGACCCCTGATAGGCCCCTGCACAGCCGACCAACAGAACCCTGTCAGGCCGTCTGATAATGATCTCCTCAGTTATAAAAGAGGCTGTATTGACTCTTCCTATGCCGCACACGTATATTTTATGATGGGGGATAAACCCTGAAAGCGGTTCTTTCTCTCTCTCGCTTGGCGTAATGATCAGCATGAAGTAATTTCTACCTGAATTGAGCGTTTCAAATCCCCGGGAAATCTAAAAACATGGTAGCCGTTTACGGCTTGAAAGTTGAAATTGGAAAGTAGGGGCAACTTCCCTGTGGTTGCATATTGTCAGGACAGGCACGGGGCCTGCCCCTACGGGATATTGCCGGATACATTGGGCCGGATTTTCCGGAGGTTCAGATCGTTTTGCACATTCCCAAAATATCCCGTATATATCACAATGCGTGGAACCATCCCAAAATTCCTATTTTCTATTTTCAACGTTTCGTGAACGCTTACAAAATATGTTTGGAATCCGAATTTGCCCAATGGGTTATGGCCGTTAAGTCGAAAAGCTCCATTACCTATTGTAAATGATTAACAAAAGAAGTCTCGCAAGATTTGAAACGCTCAATTCAGGTAATATCTACCACTTCTTATCAGGAACAGTCCACTGAAAAAAAGCAGGATACTGTCTTTCCCCGTCTTTCCGGCCCTTGCAAGGGGTAGAACGCAACAAGAAAAAGCGTGAAGGGTTACGCCAAAAGGAAGCGGAATTGACAAAAAACTGAATGGATGATAAGAGTTTTTAAAGATATAAAGGAACGGGGACGAAACAACTTCCTCAACCATGCATCACAGCTTCAAGCCACCTTTGCCCGATCTCAAATCACAAAAGCATCAAAATAGCTTGCTATTCCATCAACTTTTGTGATTTGAGATCGAACAAATTTGACCCAAATCTATGCGCCTACTTGGGGAAGTTATTTCATCCCCATTCCAAACGCATGAGACAACGAATTGGGAGGACTTCATGTTCGGACTGGGGATCCCGGAACTCATTATTATTGCAATAATCCTGTTGCTTGTCTTTGGCGGCAAGCGTCTTCCTGAGATCGGAAAAAACCTGGGCAGGACGGTGAGTGAATTTCGGAAGGTGAAAAAGGAAATGACTGCGGAAAAGACCAAAGGTCGGCAGCAGGAAGAAGAAAAGACATTGGAAAATGTAAACAGTCTTGAGAACAAACTCATTAATGGTGCAACCGACAAGATTCCTGTGGTCAAAAAGGCCAGGACACTAAAGGAAAAGGCAGATAAGATCAAAGATATCATTGGGTGATAGTTGACGTGGCTTTGATCGCTTTGAGAAGATATTTTCGGGGGACTTGCCTCCTTCTTGTCATTTCGGGAGTATTCATTTTGTGTGCCTGCACCGGTTTTGTAGAAAGCCATGTGTTTTTCCCCGACCGTGAAATCATCATTACTCCTGACAAGCAGGGACTCGCTTATGAAGATGTCTTTTTTCAGACAGAAGATAACATTGTTTTAAATGGATGGTTTGTAGGGGGGGAGGAAAAAGCCCCGTACTTGCTTTTTTTTCACGGCAACGCGGGAAATATTTCTCATCGAATCGATAACCTGATCCTGTTGAACCGCATAGGTCTTAACGTCTTTATCTTCGATTACAGGGGCTATGGAAAGAGCAAAGGAGAGATATCCGAGGCAGGATTCTATCTCGATGCTGACGCAGCTTATGAGTATGTCGCAAAGAGGGCTGCGGAAAAGCATAACAAGATCATCATCTTTGGGCGGTCCTTAGGGACAGTCGCCGCCGCTCATGTCGCCGCTTCAAACAGATGCTCGGCAGTGATTCTGGAATCGGCTTTTACGAATCTTGGAGATATGGCGGCCTGTCATTACCCGATTCCGTTTTTGTCGCGTCTGCTAAAAGGGCGCTTTGACACCCTTGCAACCATAAGCAAGCTGCATCAGCCTCTGCTTTTTATACATGGAGACGACGACGCGATTGTTCCGTATAGCATGGGACGTACTCTTTTTGACGCGGCCTGTGCCCCAAAGGAGTTCTACACTGTTACCGGCGCAGGTCACAACGATGTTTACGAGACAGCAGGCACGGGATATAGCGAAAGGCTGAACAGGTTCCTTAGGATACTTCATCCGGAAAGGATACAATGAGAACCGACATAGTCCATATTGGAGCAGGGGAATTAACATACGAAATACGAAATATCGTCATAATAGCCGAAAAGATGCAGCGACTCGGCATCAGGACGAATATGGAAAATATCGGAGACCCTGTTGCAAAAGGTGAGAAGATACCTCTGTGGATGAAACAGATCGTTGCCGATCTTGCCATGGACGACTGCACATACGGATACTGTCCGACACGCGGACTTCTGGAGACGCGTGAGTTTCTTGCCGCTCAGACAAACAGCCGCCAAGGAGTTCAGATCTCCGCTGACGATATTATTTTTTTCAACGGACTTGGAGATGCTATCAGCAAAGTCTATAGCTTGGTGAAACGTACTGCAAGGATATTGGGTCCTTCACCGACATACTCTACTCATTCTTCTGCGGAAGCAGTTCATGCCGGGGCTCCCCCGGTCTGCTACGCTCTTGATCCCCACAATAACTGGTATCCTGACATGGATGATCTTCGTAAGAGGGTGAAGTACAACCCGGCCATAGCAGGAATCCTGATTATCAATCCGGATAATCCGACAGGCGCCGTCTATCCGGAAGAGATATTGAGAGAAATAATCGCTATTGCAAAAGAGATGGATCTCTTTATCATCTGCGACGAGGTCTATGAGCACATTATCTACAACGGACACAAGACACGGCCGATTTCTGATATTGTGGGTGATGTGCCCGCCATCTCAATGAAAGGGATATCCAAGGAATTCCCGTGGCCCGGTTCACGCTGTGGGTGGATCGAAGTCTATAATCAACAAAATGATCCTATGTTCGGCGACTATATAGAGAGTGTATTGAATGCAAAAATGCTTGAAGTATGCTCAACAACCCTTCCTCAAAAGGCGATCCCGAAGATACTCACACATCCGGAGTATCCATCCTACCTCGATGAACGGAAACGCAGATACGAGAAATTTTCCAATATTGCGTACGAACGACTCAAAGATGTTCCGGGTATCCTGGTAAACCGTACTAACGGAGCTTTTTATATGAGCGTCGCCTTCGAAGAGGGCAAAGTAAACAGCAATCAGCAACTTCCGATAGAAAACAAGAACGTTCGAAACCTGGCGGAGAATCTTGTAAACGCTCCGGATGTTGCTCCCGACAAACGATTCGTCTACTATCTGCTCGCATCCACCGGTATTTGCGTGGTCCCGCTTTCTTCGTTCAGCACGTCGATTCAAGGATTTCGCGTCACTCTGCTGGAACGTGACGAAGCCGAATTCCGTCGGATCTTTGACACGATCGCAGCGAGTATCGAAACATACCTGGCGTCTTCCCCCTGAGACCGGGACAGCCAGCCTTTATGCCGCACCTTCAATATGACTGCGAACCCTCTCATTCATCATCAGCTTCATAAAGAGAGTAAACATCATCTCTTGTAATAATGGAGAGAGACTGTCCATGGCCTTCAGAATCATCTCCTGTCTCCTTTTGTACCTCAGCAGACAACAGATCTTGTCGAAATCGTACCAGGGGTTCAGGATATGCCTTCCTATATCTTCCCCGGATGTCAATGCATAAGGGATCCCTTCCCCTGAGGCTGCAGATACAAGGCCGGCAGCCTCGCCGGCCAGCAAGATATTTCCAAATTTTATGCCGTAGTACATGCAATTTATCGGGGCGCTTTCAAATCGTGCGTCAGAATAATCCAGATTGTGTTTGTCGAGAATCGAGACGAGACATTTTTTCGCCTTTGAAAACGTGACAAGTTTTGGATTGAAGTAGACCCCTGCAGAGGTGAAATTCGTATGAGGAAATATCCACGCATAACCCGTGCGTAAACGTCGCGGCCGGACAAACCAGCAGCACCTGTCATGAACCGTACCGAGAATGTACTGTATGCCTGCATAGAATCTCGTGGTCAGGCCGAGATGCCTTCTGACAACAGACGTGGCTCCGTCCGCCCCTACGAGATATCTGAAAGATATCCTCCCGCCATCCCTTGTGACCACATGTTCGCGAGTCAACTTCACAACCCTTTTTCCGGTCCGGACACGCACATTGTCAAATTGTTTTAGTTCGCCTGTCTGAAGATCGCCCAACGCGCGCCTGTCGATCATGGAGATGGGCTGTTCAAGTCGAATCAGGCTTTGCCTGTCATTTACGAAGAGATGTTGATTATGAAACCGGACCGCCTTGCCTGCCGGAAGCTCTTTTCCCGGCGCCAGTCCCGTTATCCCTCCGGCGCAGACCTTCGGCCCTACTATCTTATTCTTCTCCAGCACCAATACGTTAAGGTTCGAGTCCCCCAGGGCCTTTGCACAGCTCAACCCGGCAGGCCCGGCCCCTACTATCAGCACGTCAACTTTTTCATTATGCATAATTAGTATCTGCTGAATTTCTATTTTAAGAGACAAACAGGTTGCTTTCCATACCTTCATATGCCATTTTCGGCATCCTTTTTGTAAATTTCTGTTTATGAAATAGTTAATTTCTTGAAGCCTATTACAGGTTAAGGCATTCCCTCGCCTCGAAAAAAGTGCGCTTCTTGAAAGCGCGCTTCCCACCCTTGTTCAAAAAAAGATATTTTCTTATAGAGATATACCGGGCTTGTCCGACAACCGGATAAGATCGTGGTTCGCTTCGCTCTCACGATCTATCCTTATTCGTTAGGGAATCTTAAAGTTGCCTCAGTTCAATAATGCCGTCTTCCATTTCGTAGATTGCATCAAACACGTCAAGGGCACGTTGATCATGAGTAACAATAATGACCCCGGTTCCATGTTTATGAGCAAGATCCCGAAATAGCTCCATAACCTGTCGACCTAGATGGCTATCCAGCGCAGCCGTCGGTTCATCCGCAAGTATGACGACCGGCTGGTTAGCAAGTGCGCGACTGATTGCAACACGCTGTTGCTGGCCTCCCGAGAGCATTGAAGGAAAATTGTCAGCACGATCACCCATACCCAATTCGTTCAACAGTTCCAATGCACGCTTTCGTGAATCTTGTGGGCTATAGCCATTAATTTCCAGAGCAATCTGAACATTTTCCCGTGCTGACAGAAAAGGTATTAGGTTAGACCTCTGAAATACGAATCCAAGATATTTTCTCCTGATGCTTTTCAGATCTACCATCGGCTGCGGCCCGTTTAACATTAATTGGCCTCTAATTTTAATGCGTCCTGATGTCGGAGGATTGATAAGACCAACTGCTGTAAGGAATGTTGATTTGCCTGAACCGCTAGGTCCAAGCAGAGCTACTATTTCACCATAGGCGACATGCATAGATGCGTGTTGCATTGCAGCGACTTCGGTATTGCCACTGCCATAGATTTTTTTCAAATCTTCTGCTTGAATTGCAAACTTATCTGCCATAACTCACTCAATTTAATGCTTCATTAGGGTTAACTTGCAGTGCCTTCCAGATGCCAAGAAAGCTTGAAACAACGGAGATAACAAGTACAATGATTGCCAGTTGAAGAAGATCGTCATTCGACAGGATTACCCTTCGGGGAAAGCGTGGAAATATCTTTTGCCCTAGGAAATAGGCAATGCCATAGCCTAATATGCCTAAAATAAGAGCTTGCTGTAGAATGAGTTTTAGGACAATCCAATTAGAAGCGCCTATAAGCTTTAGCAAAGCAATACTGTGTAGCTTATCTAACGTCAACGTGTAAAGAATCAGAGCCATGATAATGGCAGAAATGAATGTTAGAAGTATACGAAAAAGACCAATTTGCTTACGAACCTTTTCAACCGAACCCTTTAGCAATAATTGCCTTTCGCCTTCGCTTGTATATACGGAGACATCTTCCCAGCCTGCAATAATATTCATAACCTGTTTTAGATTTGCCCCAGGGCCAAGTTTAAGGATGACCGAACTTGCCTGTGGACTTGCCAGCGCCGGCACTTGAGAAGATTCTTGAGATGCAAATTCGATTAAGCTGGGCTGTTTTAACCCCAGATCACTTTTTTCTACCCGAACACTGCGGGAAATCCTTTCAAGTCGAACCGCTTCTCCAGACGTGTCAAACTGTATTTCTATAGCATCTTGAACCGTAAAAAATCCAATTCCATCGCCGCCTGAACTAATCATACTTGAAGTAATTCCTACCACAGTATAGGTGTTCTTTCCTAACTTGATTTTCTCCCCGAGACGCAAATCCAGTGATTTATCAGCAATCATTTCATAATGGTTTTGATTCAATATTCTTCCAGACACCAGAGGCACCCACTTGCCTTTATCTATGGGCCAATCAAGACCAACAACAGTCATACGCAGCCGCTTACCCTTATTTCGGCGCTGAATTGTGTGTTGTACAAAATTTCGGGCAGTTACAACCCCGGGAATGGCCAGTGCTCTGTGGATGAGATTTTGAGGAACACGTGAAAGTTCCGCAAAAGGGCCTCGCGTGTTGTGCTGAACAATCCATATATCGGCTCCGATGTTGTCAATAAGCAAGGTGGCATCTTCGATAATTCCTCTGTATATTCCACTCATTCCCATAACAATCATCATAAGCATTCCAATTCCGACAGAGGTCAAAACAAAACGCCCTAGGTTATGCCGAATATCTTTAATCGCAAGATTCATTGCACAGATATCCTCATCTGATCTGTTAACTTGTTTTTTAAACTTATTGGATTCAGGACACTGTCCCCTTCCTGTAATTCTCCAATAATTTCAATAAGATTACCACCATGCAGCCCTGTTTTGATATGACGCCATGAGGCAACTCCTCCATTATCAACAAAAACGCCAGACACATTATTTCGCCATTTTATGTATTTTTCAGGAACGATAAGGGCATTGTCTTTTTTATCTGTTTCAATATATACCTCTGCTCGTTGGCCTATAGCCCAATTTACAGGCAATTCATTAACATTAACATCAACAATGAACTCACGCGTTTCCCTGTCAACTTCAATGGCTATGCGCGCAACTTTGCCTGGATACGTATGTTCAGGTTCAGAACGAAAGATAATTCCGGCAGGTTGTCCTGCCTTTATTTTTGCAAACTCAGTCTCATCAACCCAGGCTCTAACCCAAAGAACCTTTGTCGAAATAAGTGATAGAATTGCGCTTCCCGGGATCACAATATTTCCACGGTCTCGTTCCCTGTTAATAATTATTCCATCAAAAGGGGCGCGAATTTGGCTGTCATCCAATTGGGCTTTGCGTAATTCCAACACTTTTGTTGCCTCAACAACTTTGTTTTTAGCTTCAATAACGGCCGCCTCTGCACGGCTATACCTTGCCCTTGACGTTCCCAGTTCTTCGGTTGCTTTATCAAATGTCTCCTGACTGATGGTCTTCGGCATGAGTTTTCTATACCGGTTATAGGTTTTTACTGCATTGCTTAATACCACCTCGGCAAATTTAAGGTCTCTCTGGACTTTATTGACCCCCGATTCTACTGTTTCAAGGTTTGCCAATGCTACTTTCACCTGTAGCTTAAGTTGGTCATCGTCAAGTGTTACCACCAACTGATCAGCGCTAACTTTATCACCTTGATCAACAAGAACATCCTTTATACGACCTGAAATCTTTGAGCTTATAATCATCTTTATTTTTACATCTAAAGTTCCTGTACCCATTACCTCATCCATAATCTTCCCGCGTTCGACTTGATGTTGCTCCACGGGAACAGGTGCAAATTTAAACCAATAGATAACGGCGGCAAGTATTGCAATAAGGAGTAATAGTTTTGCGCCTTTGTTTAGCCTTCCTCTAATTAATTTCCAGTTTTTATTCATTAATTAACCGCCTTCCAACTTATATTTCGCACTTGGGAAATCGAATTTTTGTAAAAAAAATCACCATAAAGGCAAATAGGGTGTTACAGATTGCAAAAAAAAACAGCAAAATTCCCTTCGCCGGAAAGTGTAAACTACCAAATGAAGGATGCCTTTTATTGCACGATATTAGTGGTGTGCCTAATCGTCGCGGATCAGGCGCGCTGTCAAGCGTCGCCTGCATCCGAGTTGTTGTGTGCTGGGCAAGGCCCGGCTGCTAACTGGTGATACTGGGAATAGTGACACATATTCCTGGTAAAGTCCAGACCCAGCCTGATGGAGGCGAAGGGTAGCC
>MAXM01000153.1 GCA_001751015.1 Desulfobacterales bacterium C00003106 | reverse complement strand
ATCTCGCAGGAATCGGCCGAAAGGGCGGCAGCCAGGGCCACCGCGGATGTGTCGGACCCGCCCCTGCCAAGGGTGGTGATGTCTCTGTCGCTGGTCCATCCCTGGAATCCGGCTACTGTTACGATGTTTTTCTGTTCAAGCGCCTTTTTGATACGTTCCACATGTATCTCTTTGATCCTTGCCCTGCCGTAACTGTTGTTGGTGACGATTTCCGCCTGAAATCCCAGAAGGGAAACCGCGGGGAACCCCATGGAATTAAGCATCATTGCGAGGAGCGCGACCGTGGTCTGCTCCCCGGTTGCAAGCAACACATCCAATTCCCGGTCATTCGGATCGGCTGTAACCTGATGGGCCAGCTCTATCAACCGATCAGTGACCCCGGACATGGCCGACAGAACAACGACAACATGGTCTCCGGCCTGATGTCTCCTGATAACACGGTTGGCTACGTTTCTGATCCTGTCAATATTCGCAACCGATGTTCCCCCGTATTTCTGAACAATGAGAGCCAATTGTCACCTCCTGGAAATTGAAAGAAATGTAACCGTGAACCCCGAACCCTCAGTTCATAAGCCCTTTGTATATCGTGTCAATGATACCGGGGCTTGCTGATATCCAATAGACCTTCTGTTTAATGCAGTAGATATAATGCTGTTGTCCCATACCCGTGAATGAATATATCCTTGTTCCTTTGAGTTCTTTTTCCTCATAGTTGCTGAATGGAGATAGTTCGCTTTCTTTCATCTTCAAGACCATCTCCTCTGTCTGTTGCCTTGCGTCTTTGTCGCTTGCCGACACAGAACGCCATACAGTCGCCCCTTTTCTCCCTCCCTGGTAGCAGGCAATGGTCGCGCTTTCGACCTTGATCTCTTTTCCATGGAGTTTGTTTACCGACAATATGGCATCATTTCCGGTAATCAGTCGAACGAGCTTGAGTCCTCCCACCTCTTCTTTGAAGAATTGTGAAGAACCCTGGTTGCAAGCAGAAACCAGGAGAGAAAAAAGAACAAGGAATACGGTTTTTTTGCAAAGATTTGACATACGCTAATCCAACATCATTCCGGCCACAGCCTGCCGACATAGGGTTTTTGTTTAAACGTCTCTTCAGCTATCGTCAAAACATCATCACGAGTCACCTCCGGGATTTCCTGGCTCAGCCTCTTATACATATTCACAGAATCCCCTTTCAGGTATCCCAGTGAGACGAGGCTGTTCATTCCGACAGGTGATTCCGCAATCATTCTTATAGTGCTTAACATGGATGCCTTTGCCATAATCAGGCGGTCTTCGGAAACCGGCGAAGAACAAAGTTTTTCGATTATGCCCCGCATAATCCGTTCGATCAGATGGATGTTGTCGGGTTTTGAGCTGGTGCCGATAATGAGTGTATTAAAGGCGTCAGTATTCAGGATGCCTGCGTGAATACCGTATACCAGGCCCATTTCTTCCCTGATCTGTTCAAACAACAACGAGGAGCCGCCTCCTCCGAGAACATGGGTCATCACCCTCTGCCTGACATGGTCGTCGTGTGCCCTGGGAAGCGCGGGATATGCCATAAGGAAATACGTGGCAAGGATTCCTTTTTTGTAAAAATCGTCGTTTCCCCCGGTAAAAGCCACCTCAGGGTAGGTCACCTTTCCGGCCATATTTGTTGTGAAAAAACAGCGCCCCGCAACTTCTCTCACCTGTTTTTCAGTAATTTCACCTGCAACGGCAACCTGTATGTTTTTGCCTGAATAATAGCCGCTGCGCCATTTGATGATTTCCTCCCTGCCCATTTCTTCGACGTTCTCTCTTGTGCCCAATATTCTGTGGTCAATATTATGGGACCAGAACTTCCCCGAAGTCTTCTGGTAGAGTATGCTTTGCGGCCGATCCTGCGACCTGCGCATCTCATCGAGTACGACGATTTTCTCTTTTTCGATCTCTTCCTTGGGGAATACCGGGTTTAGAAAAAGGTCTGACAGGAGTTCAAAGGCCATTTCAAATTCTTCCGACAGCGCTGTGATGTGGAAGACAGTATGGTCAAATGAGGTCCATGCATTGAGCTTCCCGCCGATACGGGCAGCATCTCTCCTTATCTCTTTGGCATTTCTTTTTTCTGTCCCCTTAAACATGAGATGCTCCAGGAAATGGGCGATGCCATACTCATTCGGAGACTCGCAAGAGGAGCCTGCATTGGCATTCACCCGGATATTGACCATCCCGCTGCGCATATAAATATGGAGTATCTCTACGTCGTTAACGTGATATACGGCAACTCGGTGCATAAGGGATCTCTTCCTTTCTTCTGATTTACCCCAACCTTGGTGGGTGACGGGACTCATGTGCACTCAACCAACGGTGGTGAATCCGGTTCAAGAGGAAGGGATATGCTGATCCTGATAAGATTGTGATCTTGTTTGCTAACGTTTATGATGCCGCCGTGCTTATGAATAATGACCTTGCAAATGGGCACATCCATGATATCCTTTTCAGGGACGTCTCGCGCCAGGGGATGGCCCATCATGAAAGGATAGAAAAAGTGTTCGATGTCATCATCTGAGATAAAGGGGACTCTGTAGGATAGAGTCACTGTCGCATAGCTACTGTTTTTTTCTGTGGTGACTTCAAGTTCGCCTTCCTCCCCCATTCGATAAAAGGCGTTTTCCATAAGACTGATCAGGACCTTTTCAAAAAGATTGCAGTCAAGACTTAGCATGTCGATCCGTTCATCCATGTCTGATTTGACAAAAAAGGCCTTGTCCCGGAATTCATCCTTTACGATTTCAATTGCCTTAGAGACTATCCTGTTGAGGCCGCAGGGGGCCATGCAGACCGATTTGGGTTCAATATAGGATGTCATGATCTTCAAGAGTTTTTCGAGTTTTTCCACTTGCTCTACGATGAACCGGCACTTCTTCCTTCTTGAATCCGATGTCTCAAAGGTCTTGAGCAAAAGTCTTGCAAGTCCGCCTATGCCGGTGAGGGGGTTACGGATCTCATGGGCCAGACGGACTGAGACCTGGCCAAGGGTTTCAAGCTCTTCGGCTTGGACGATTTTTTCCTGGAGTTCTTTGTGTGCCGTAACATCCGCAATGATGCCGTCCAGCCTTACAACCTCATGGTGATCGTCGAATACCGGAACAGCATGATCAACGGCATAGACAACATGGCCATCCTTGTGAACCATCCTGTATTCATCATGGAGAGCTATCCCCTCCCTTAAACACCTGTTGAAACGGGTCACAACGCGATTCCGGTCTTTCGGATGAATATACTCGGCCCACAGTTCGTGATGTCCGGTCAACTGTTGAGGTGACACTCCGATCATCTTTTCAACGGATGTGTTCAAAAAGATGGTTGTTTCGTCAGCCATGACCGTATAGACAATCAGGGGCACATTTTCAACCAGGGTTCGGTACGTCTCCTCGGATTCCATGAGACTTCGGGTCCTGTCTTCCACCATCAACTCGAGGTTTTCCGCATAATCCTTAACTGTTCTGCGTGATGCCTCTAATGAAGCCAACATCCTGTTAATCGCATGAGCCATGACTCCGAGCTCATCTGTCCCTTTTACGGCGATCCTGATATCGCGATGGCCTGCGGCGATTTCCTCTGTAGCCTTCACGACATTTGCGATGCGTTTTGTAAAAAGCACGGATATGACCCACACAAAAGATATGGATAAGACAAGGCCTATAAGGCCGATGACAGCAGCGATGGCTTCGTATCGCTTGAGAAGGGCCAGCGTCGGGCCTCGATCAATGATGATTTCAACCACACCTACGATCCTGGATGAAAAGTCACGAACAGGCCCTGCAATGATCGCGACATTGCGTCCACCGAGTTTGGAGGTGTCAAACAGTATATCTCCGGAGGCAAAAGAGCGGCTGAAAAGTTCAGGTCGCAAGAGCCCCTTGTCTATAGTCGACGCAAAGACCTTTGGTCTGCTTGAGCCGGAGGCTTCCTTGACATAGAGGATCAGGTCTGCGTCATAGTTTTCTTTGAATTCCTTAAGGAGTCCCTCTTCTAAGGAAAGCCCGCATTCTACGGTCCCAACCTGCTTTCCTTCGTAGAACACGGGGACCACGCTTCGTATGCCAAAGCCGAAGACTCCCATCTCTATGCCCCCAACGCCTCCACCCGTTTCCCTTGCTTTGCTGATTGTATGTCTGTAAGCTTCCATGTTTTCTCCATACTGATCCAGAGCGTGGAGGCGCAGGAAGGAAGTGGCGGGTGGTGTATGGAAGTGAAACTGTTTGACCCCAAAATCCTTGTTCAACATTTGATAAGCAGGATACAAAAGCTCTATCAGTCGCGTGCGGTCCCTTTTGGCAAAGGCCCTGGCTACATCGGGATTTTGCGCCACCATACAGGCAAGGCTCATTGCCAGGTTCTTTTTGAAATCAATATCATTTAAGAAATACTGATATTGATTTTCGAGTCGTTTTGCTTCGTTTATGTCAATCAGGTTGGCCTGGAACCGATAAGAAACCAGAAACAGGGATGCGGCCCCCATAGCGGCAAGGAAAAGAAATGGAATAACGAGCTTCCACTTCAGGCTAATGTTGTGCATGCAGTTTAAGTTCATCGATGCATTGCCCTTGTTCGCCGATCATATTTTCGCATTTTCAAAAAATAGTCCTTGACAATTTCAACCCGTTGAATCCCTAACTTTTCAAAAAAGT
>MAXM01000152.1 GCA_001751015.1 Desulfobacterales bacterium C00003106 | reverse complement strand
AAATTGGCCTGGAAAAGTCTGGTGATTATATGATTTTACGTTTATCTTGCTGATAACTGCCACGACATCGTGGACAAAAGTTCTCTGACAATCTAATAGCCAGAATTGAAGCTCGAATACGTGGTGGCTATTATCGATGTCAAATAACAGAAATTGAAGCTCTTCAAGACAAAGCCCAAGTCGATGAAGTCGATTACAGAATGCGTTAATCAATGTTGAGTCCACGATGTCATGGCAGTAAAAAGTGTCCATGATGTCGTGGCAGTTATCAATTACGAATTACTACGATCAGATCCCAGTAATAAAAAAAGTGAGTTGACCAAACTTCCGCGAAAGTCAGAGGGAGAGGTGTTATAAATACGCATAGAATTCCGACCTTTTGGAGCTTTGGTGTCACATTTTGATTAGCACATTAGTTTGACGTCTGTTTGCGCAGATGTTATTGAAGAAACATGTCAAGTTGAGTTTAAAGGCACCCTGTCAATAACGTTGGTTCCACAACGTTTTAGACGTATTTTTCTACCTCTTTCAACTCATCAGAAACGGCTAACCGGTTAACAGCGGAAGTGTTTATACCAAGAAAACGCGCGACATCCGCACCGGGATAACCCATCTTTCTTACCGCTATCTGACAGAATATTCTGCGCGACTTCACGACATCCCTCTTTCTCAATCCTGATCTCAGCGATCCCCCATCAACCCATTCACCCTTACATACCTTCATTGCCAAGGATGGCAAGTCAGATATCTTCAAAGATAATCTTAAAGTCTCTTTAGTCTTTTCCTCCGCGCCGGCAATAACCTTTTTTACAAATTCACTACTCCCCAATATACGTTCGTCCGAAAAAGCCCTTCTTCCTGTCCTCCTTAAAGATAGAACCTGTGACCATCCGCCAAGACTGCGAACAAGACCTCCTCCCACTAATTCCGGTCGACTGCCGGCCTCAATTCCTTTGCCGACAAAATCCTCATATTTTTCAATCGCGCTTTTGCGTCTCTTTCCAAAATGGCCAAGCACCGTGTCCGTATCCTGCCACTTTCGTTTTACCATCCCCATAATACCAGAATGACCACACCATTGATATCCCTTTAATCCCTTTAAATCTTTGACTATACCAGCCCTTAACGGGTTCAGGTGAATATAGCGTGTCAACTCCAGAAGATAGGGATCATCTTCACATACAATGGATTTATATCGGTTCTGAAAAAGATGACCATATCGCTTATGCCTGCGGTTATAATTGACCACATATCCTGTTAAAAGCCTCCTCATGCTATTGGACAGCAGTTGGTTTCCTGTTCTGACCAGTAGATGAAAGTGATTGGTTAAAAGAGCCCAAGCATAGACGCTTAGGGCATTTGCCGCACAAAGACCGGATAGACGTTCAAGAAAATCTTCCCGGTCCATCTTGTTGCTAAATAGCTTTACCCCATTAATGCCCCGACCAATAACATGATGTAGGACCCCGGGTGTATCGAGTCTTGGTTGTCTTGGCATAGAAAAAACCTACCCCCTTTTGAACTATATTATCAAGTCGTTGTGGAACCAACGTCCCGATTTCCACTTTCCTTAAGATTGAGTTGATGGCTCGGTCTGCTAAAATTGTCGGGTCAGAGTCCAAAAGCAGGTTCCGAGGAAATCGACTCCAGCAACTCTTCAGCCGCTTGCATCTGCTCCGACGTGCCGCTGACAGCGAAGAACAGGGACCCCTCCGCTCCACAAACGCCTCCTCCTCCAACAAGCTCTGCGGTCGCACCGGTTAGCAGTAAAATCGCGTCGATTTCCGTAAACACCTGTCCCGGAACGGGCAACAAGCGTGGTCCTTGTGCTCCCGGAGTGTTCAACCGAACCGCCAAGTTAGTCAGATCAGCAATGGTGCGCTTCTCCAATCCCACAGGGAGAATTAGTCGCACACGTCGACCCGCCACGGCTTGTAATGCCGAGCCTATTGTTCCCGCCTTAGGATGACCGATACATATTGCTGCTTGTCCACGCGACAGGTCAAGGGCATTTGCCCCTTTCAATACGATGTCACCTTCTTTCAGACCATCGACAACATCGAAAATCGTTTTTCCCTTCTGCCACAATCCGTTGACGATGACCACATCACCTGGGAACCTGCTTTCATCCGGCAGTCGTCCGGTTTCAGTCGTGGGTCGCGAAGGAGGGAGTGTGATCCCTCTAAAAAACCGTTTCCGAGCAAAATCTTCCACTTGCCCGATGCACGTCAGGACCTCCTCGGCCACATACCCGTTTGTGGTGCCGGCAACAATCACGACCGTTCCGGATTTCAGGGCATCCACTATTGCAGGGTGTGCTGCCAATGCCTTACCAATCAACCGTTTGCCACACGCTGGTGTAATCACAAATTGTTTCATTGAGTTCTCTTTTTCCTAAGGGCTCGCCCCTGTTTTCGTCCGGATTCCACCAAGAAATCCATTTCAATTGGGCATTCTATCATCTTATGCAGTTTTGTACATGACTTTTTTGTAACTATCGGGTTTTTATTAATGTTGGGTCAAATCTTTGCTTGCCTCTTGGTACGGAATTGAGTAGGAAAAAGGTAAGGGGTCAGGTTCTTATTAATATCCTTGTCGATTTTATCGAAAAACACTGAGATAGCCATTTCAGGAGGGTATGTATGAATCTGAGCGTTTATGATTGCGGGCCGCTACACGTAAACGGTTGGGTATTGCCAAACGAACATTTTACCGGCACGGGGAATATAGGGCGCATCCGTTTGAAAGGTACCGGAAACAACACCACGATCAACTTGGATGTTATTGGTGAGCCAAACGACCCCATGAC
>MAXM01000151.1 GCA_001751015.1 Desulfobacterales bacterium C00003106 | reverse complement strand
TGGATATACAAGGCAGATTATGCGTGGGAAAAATACCCAATTTTGAGGATCGATTTCAGCAGGAAAAAGGCGGAAAATAGGGATGATCTAAAGGGTTTTATCCTGTATCAACTAAAAAACATAGCAGATAACTACGGGATTTCGCTGGAGCGGGATCAATATGATGAAGCGTTTGATGAGCTTTTGACCAAACTGAGTGGAATCAATAAAGTCGTTGTTCTTATTGACGAATATGACAAACCGATAATTGACAATATTGAAAACAAGGATCTGGCAATAGAACTTCGGGAGATATTAAAGGGGTTTTATACCATTATAAAGGCATGTGATGAACATATCAGGTTTGTGCTTTTAACAGGAGTTAGTAAATTTTCCAAGGCGGGTGTTTTCAGCGGGCTGAACAATCTAAAAGATATTTCCATGGATACCAGGTACTCATCGCTTCTCGGGATAACCCGGCAAGAAATGGAGAGCTGTTTTAAAGAGCATATAGACCGGTTTGCAGAGATAGAAGATATCAGCAATGACGAGCTGATTGAAAAAATAGCTTATTGGTATGACGGTTTCTGCTTTAGCGGAACTTGTGAAAAGGTTTTTAATCCATTTTCAATGCTTCTTCTGTTCGACAATGCTCGATTCAGCAATTACTGGTTTGAGAGTGCTACGCCGAGTTTTCTGATAAAACTGATCAAAGAAAAAGATTTTGATTTAACCGGATTAGATGGGATCAATATAAGTGAATCATCATTCAGCTCATACGAAATAGAAAACCTGAAAACAATACCAATACTTTTTCAGACCGGTTATCTGACGATTGCAGCATATAATAAAGAAAGGATGGAATATACCCTGGCGTATCCGAATTTTGAGGTGAAAAACTCAATGACCGAATGCCTGGCCGAGGCATATTCCTTTGTGGAAAGAGAGTTGGTTCACGGTTACGCATGGAAGCTGATTGATGCGCTACGCGGGCATGATTTCGATACGTTTTTTGACACCTTGCGCGTCTTTTTTGCCAATATTCCATACGAGCTTCACATAAGCAAAGAGAGATATTATCAGACAGTTTTTTATCTGATATTTTCTCTGGTCGGATTAAAGGTGGAAGCGGAGGTAAGGACGAACAAGGGGAGGATAGATGCGGTTATCATGGACAGAGACGTGCATATATTTGAGTTCAAATTCGATGGGGGTAAGAAGGATGGCGCCTTAAGACAGATCAAAGAGAAGGGATATTGTGAGAAGTATCATGGAACTGACAGGGAAATTTACATCTTTGGCGTTGAGTTTGTGGACAGGAATGTGGGTGAATGGGTGGTTGAGAAGATATGACCTCCTCAATAGCCTACATCATCCGCTTTAGTGAAAGATAATCCGTCTTTCCTGTGCCGAGGATTGGAATCTCATCAAGCTTTATCACGCGGCGGATGTTGTGTAATCCGCCTAACCCGGCGTCGCGCAGATAATTGTTGACTGTCGCCCTGTCCGTATCCTTGATCGTAAACAATACCAGATCCGGGTTTTCATCGGCGGATGTCGCTTCCACGGCAATCACAGGACCCTCATCGCTATCGCCTGCAAAGTGAGGCGCTATGACCTCTTCGATCGCGGGAAGCGAGATCATTTCGCCTCCTATCTTACAGAAGCGCTTCAGCCTGCCGCAAAACGTCAGCACACCGTCTGCGTCTTCAGATACCAGATCTCCGGTGTTGTACCATTTCCTGCCATCGTATTTGACAAACGGCGACTTGCCGTTGTAATTCAGATATCCGGCAAATACGCTTGGACCGCGCACAAGAAGTATTCCCGCCTTGTTCTCAGCGACCTTTTCCCTGGTGTTGACATCGATAATGACATGTTCAATGGATGGCATTGGTGTGCCGATCGTATACGGCCTTGGCGCCTTTTCCGTATTGGCGGAGACAATGGGCGAGCATTCCGTCACGCCGTAGCCTTCGAGAAGTTTCATGTGCGGGCAGCGTTCATTTATTACCTGATAGACTGAGGCCGGGCATTTTTCGGCGCCACTGATGGCGGCTCGAAGTGTGCGTAGCTGTTTTTTGCTTGATGCCCGCGCGATGCCGTTAAGGAATGTCGGGGTCCCGACCGCAATGGATACTTTGTATTCCTCGATCAGACGCGCGATAGTGGGCGCCTCGGTCGGGTTTGGGTGATAGACCGTGCGCAGGCCGATACATAAAGGGAGTACGATTGCTGTCGTGATTCCAAATGAGTGGAACGGGGGCAGTATCCCGATCATGACATCGTTTTCCCTGAAGACTACCTTTGAGGGGATATCCCGGATATTTGCTATTATGTTTTTGTGCGAAAGGGGCACGGCCTTTGGCAGGCTTTCCGAGCCGCTCGTAAAGAGGATGACCGCAATATCCGTCCTGTTCGAATTTCGCAGACAGGACCATGTGAGACGACTTGCCGCATACGCCCGAAGTTTTGAAACAAGAGAGACCTTTTTTGCTACGGTCTCCATGAAGACAAAACGGTCATTCATCTCAGTTAAGTTGGTCCCTTGTGTAGCAAGTCTCGTCACCAGCGCTTGGGCTGTGAGCACATGTCTGACTCCGAGCAGGTTGAGCGAATGGACCATGTTGCGGGACCCGACTGTCCAGTTGAGCATGACCGGCGTTTTTCCGGCAAAAAGGCTGGCGAGATAGCAGATAGTCGCTCCCACGGAGGCGGGCAGCATTATGCCGATATAGACGCCCGGCAGGGCCTCTATGAAAGGCTTGAGCGCAATGATGGCGGTAATAATGTCGCGATAGGTCTTTTCTCCACTCGACTGATCACAGATGACGAGCTTGTCGGGAGAGCGCTTTGCCTGGTTGAGGAAGATCTCGCATACACCCTTTCCTTCGGACACGGACAGGGGTCTGTTTGCGGATGACCGCGAGTGCCATTTCGCGCTGACCGGTTTCAGCAGGGCGGGAATGGAAGATACGCCCTTGCCGGCAGCAGCCAGCATGACATCTGCGACCGTTTTCAGCGAACCCGTGTCAACTTGCAGGAATCCAAATTCCTTTTCCAGCCAGAGGACGATCTCGACTATGGCAAGGCTGTCCATCCCGAGGTCATACGCCAGACTCTGTTTTTCGCTTAATGCTCTTTGTCCGGTCAGTTCTTCCAGGTACTCAACGACCAGTTTTTTTGTTGTTTCCGAAACCGAATCAATCTCTCCTTTAGTTGTGAGGAGTTCGGGTTCGGGACGTATACTGATCTTTCTGTCTTGCCAAAAGAGATAGGGGACATAGGTGTTTGGATCGGCGACGGTATTGTAGAAGTCCTCCATAAAGCGGTTAATGGTGATGCGGTCCGCATCGCGCGGGAAACTGTCCGGTTCGACAAATTCAATCTCCACAGGGCGGCGCGGCGAAAAAAAGATGCCGTTGCGCAACAGGTTTTTCAGATTCTGTTTCAGGGCGAGCACGAAATCAGGGGATCTTCCCGATGACCAGCTAAAACTGCTTCCCCACAGACCCATCTGACGGACCAGCACAACCCGAACTTGCGGCAGACTGTTGGCGATTATCTGAACAGCGCTGGTCGCTCCTATCTGTTCTGATCGGCTTCGCTTGAGGTGCCCCCCGGGATACAGAAGAATGTTTTCACCGTTGCGAAGGTCTTCCATGCTTTTGGAAAGCACGCTCATGATTGCATCGGCGCCTGCGCCGCCTGTCCTTGCCACGTCCGGAATAGTCCGGGTACCAAAGCGTTTGCTGAGCCAGTTGACAAACCGCTTTCTCATTCGGAATTCGTCTGCGATTGAACGCGGACCAAAATCCCTGTACAGGACAGAAAGCATAATCACAGGGTCTATCAATGCCGGATGACTTGGCAAAAAGAGTATGCCTTTTCGTCCCCTGGAACTGATATCATCCAACCCTCTGATTGTGACGCGGTAACGGAGCCGGAGCAATGCCTTGATTACAAGAGCGATGACAGTGTTGAAGAAGCTGTGCCTTGCTTTACCTGATGTTTTCTGTTTTTTCTTTTTCATTTGCAAAATAGAGTAAAATCCCTCCGGCTATAAAGAAGAACGAAATAGACGCGATACTTGCACGCGATGCAAGATCACTGCTGTAACCCATAGATCTTACGGCAAGAGCACACCCCCCCATGACAACGGGGCCGATAACGGTGGCGAACTTGCCAAGCATGTTATAGAAGCCGAAGTATTCGGCTGATTTGTCAGCGGGAATTATTTTGGCATAATATGAGCGGCTCAATGCCTGAATACCACCCTGGACCAGACCGATAATAGCGGCGAGGATATAGAACTCATTCTTGGTTTGCATAAAAGCGCCCCAGATTGATACAAAGAGATAGACCCCGATAGCGACAAAGATGGCGCGCTTTGCGCCGATTCTGCCTCCGAGATAACCAAATCCTATGGCTGAAGGAAAGCCTACAAATTGCGTGATGAGCAACGCAACGATCAGGTCATTTGATTCAAACCCGATGGAAATGCCATAGTCTACGGCCATGCGCACGATCGTATCCACACCGTCCATGTACAGCCAATACGCGAAAAGAAACAAAAAGATGCCTTTTAGCCGGCGGAGCTCGTGAAAGGTTTGTTGTAATTGACCAAGACCTGCCTTGACTGCATTCAGCCCGGATTTTTTTCCCCCCTGGTCCGGCTCTTTTACAAAAAGAAAGAGCGGGATGGAAAAAACCGCCCACCAGAGACCGACACAGAGGAATGAAAATCTCACAGCCTCTGTGGCATCTGCGAACCCGAATGTTCCGGGGCTGAGGGTCATCCATACGTTCAGAGCAAAAAGGAGACCGCCGCCAAGATATCCCAGGGAAAAGCCCAGGGCGGAAACAAGGTCCATCTTCTTTTTTGATGCGACACCGGTGATCAACGCATCATAGAAGATGTTTCCCCCGGAAAAACCGATGGTGGCGAAGACATAGAGCATCACCGCCATGGCCCAGTTCCCTTCCGAGACCATGTACAAAGAGCAGGTCATGACTATGCCCATATAGGCGAAAAAGAGGAGGAATCTTTTTTTTGCTCTCCCCTTGTCGGCGATAGCTCCCAGTATGGGCGCAAATAGGGCGACAAGGATGCCCGCAATAGAATTTGCCAGCCCCAGTCTGGCAGTACTCATCGTGGTATCAACACCCACGCTCCAGAACTGCTTAAAAAAGATCGGAAAAAATCCGGCCATGATCGTGGTGGAAAAGGCGGAATTCGCCCAGTCATACATGCTCCATCCAAAGATTGCCTTTTTGTCATCAATCTGCATAGACCGTAACCCATCCGGCTTTCTATCCACTACCGAGCCCCTCTTTTCGAAAGGGGATGAAGGCTCCATCGATTTCGTACCCTTGCGAGGTATAACAAAAGTATCAGTTGAAGGCAAGAGGGCGTTACTGCCATTGACATACATAGCTCATGGGCTTACACTGTTCAAAAT
>MAXM01000150.1 GCA_001751015.1 Desulfobacterales bacterium C00003106 | reverse complement strand
GTAATCTATTTCGTATTTTAGACCCTCACCTTCAATGATTATGTGTTCGTATTCCGGGTGTGAAGGAGACCATTGATCCAGATTACTACAGGTAAACTCAAACTGTTTGTAGAAGAAACCAAGTGCGAATACGGGGTAAATGGTATCTTGTGGTTTTTCTTTTGTTTTTATTTTAAGATCTATAAAAAGCAGATCAAGGTCTGCGTCACTTTCAGAATATATATCCAAAGTGTCCTCAGATGATCCTTCAAAAACTCCAAAATCCGAATCTTTCATCTTGCCTGCATCACCTGATAAATTTGTTGTGACTTCTAAAGTTGTTACGGTCCTATTGTGTTCGGGAAAAAACCCAATTGACGCTGAAGCGATAGGAACATCTAAAGGAAACTCTAATCTTGAAACGGGGAAATGAACATCATATTTGTATCCACCTATTTCAATATTGCCACCGATTTCATATTGAGTAGTTCCTGAAAGCTGACCGTAGCTAATATCAACTACGACTCCCGGGTTGTCTTGTTGTTCTATTGCTGTGGCGGGTGCGGTAGGTGAAGCAGTTGTCGTGGTTCCGGTTTCTGCTTTAAGATTGGAAGCAGTTGCAACCAGACTGCATGCCATGAACAGAGCAAACATTTCAATGTATCTTGTCATATCACTCTTCCTCCCTTGTCAACAAAAAGGATTGTATTTTTTCACCACAGAGTGCGCAGAGACAATATAAATTCTATTCACGAAAATCCATGACAAGTCAAGTATTATCTCTTTTTTTGCTTTTTCATTCCCTGTTTCCTTCTTAGACCGTTCCGGCTTTGCATGCTGCCGAGTAATGAGCTGTTACCTCCATGATTTTGCTGTGAATGAGCTCGACTGGACTGGGCCGGATCCGTCCTTGCCTGACGGCTTCGTATTGCAGGGGCATGTATTGGCTGAGGAGGGGCAGGGGGGGCTGATGCAGGGTCAGGTTTGCGAGGAGCCGGGCGACGGCGTCCCGGCATTCCGGGTGAGACCAGTAGTACCGGATTCGGTCACTGTAACTGTAATGTCGCGCATATCGAAGCTGGTCTTTGTCACCGGAGTAGTGGTCCATCCAGTACGTTGGATTCTTGTTCATCAGGTTTTCCATTAACTGAGGAATCCCGGATGGGGTAACCCCTCGCTGATGCGTCAACCACTCTTCTTCGATTCTTGAAAGGGCGTAAAGCGCTTCCCGGAGACTAAACGTCAGACAGGGACCAACTTTGAGGATGGCGAAGTGGTCCTCTACCATCTCGGTGAGCGCACGTTGGGTCTGATAGTCAGTGGAGTGAGCCTCGAAGACAAGCTGATTGTTGGTCTCGATGAATGAGCTGAGTTCTCTGAGATTCGCCTTTTTGTACTCAATCACGGTGTCAGTGCGGAAAGCCGCTCCTGTTTCGACAACGAGTGCGATTGTGCGATCCCAGGCAGACTGAAGACCCCGGGACTTGAAGGCCCTTTGTATGGTTTCGATGGTCAGTTCCACATCGGTGACGTTTGACACCGACAACTCGTTTTTCCCATCTTTTAACCCGCCAGGGGTTGGGACTTCCGTGCCGACCACATAAACAGGCCTTGTTCTGTCGTTCGAACGCTGGGCGGCGGCTGCCTCGGCTGTTTCACATAACGACGCAGTGCGCTCTGCCACTAACTCTACAGGCAAGTGTTCGTCGCGGTCGACCGGATCGTCTTTGCAGGGCATGCTTGGGTCGAGATGAAGTTTGTTATAACCCGCAAGCACATATGCACGAACGAGATTACGTGCATGGCCCATCGCGGTCTCGGCACATTCCGCTCGCCAGGGACCTGTCCCAAGGTGATCACCACCCAAAATGACTCGGGGCCGGGGCAGGTTCATTTCCTTTGCAATTCGCTTAACAAATGCAACGAATTGTTTGGGGGCCATGTAGGCATAACCGCCAAACTGATTGACCTGATTAGATGTTGACTCGATGCAGACAGAAGTCCCATCGCATTTCGCCTGACGCATTGCAGCTTCGAGTACGAATTGATTCGCCGAGCAGACCGAGGTGACTCCCACGGACTGACCACCCTTCTGGGCCTCCAGAATCTTCTGCAGATAGCTCTTCATCGTAAACCAGTGATAGGGAAGATACTCTTTCCCCTCGTCGTGTGCATTAATATCAGCTAATTTATCAGCTTTTGGGCAAACATCAGCGGGAAGATGAGGAGGAATTCTCTTTGATCGACAACTCAAGCATATTCAGTAGATATGAATCGGCATATCCCTTGCCAAGAGTCTTACGCTCTGTTAAATGTCTATCATGTCAATAATCATTTGTAAACTGTGAAACTGGAAGGGCATTCTCTGCCACAATTGTGCCTGGACGTGAAGGAATAGATTTATGAAAAGACTCCCCATAGGGATACAAACATTTCGTGATATTGTTCAAAACGATTATCTGTATGTAGACAAGACCGAGAAGATTTTCGATCTTGTGAATAATCCCAAAGGCGTATATTTTCTTTCCAGACCGAGAAGGTTTGGGAAGAGTCTCTTGATCTCCACGTTGAACGAGATATTTGAGGGTGAGAAGGAGCTGTTTAAGGGTCTGTGGATACACAAGGCAGACTATGCGTGGGAAAAGCATCCTGTTGTGAGGATCGATTTCAGCAAATCAAAGGCAAGAAACGACAGTGAATTGATAAATTATATCGTATATCAGCTTGACAAAATAGCGGTGCGTTACGGGCTCAAGCTTGAACAGACACAGTATGATATTAAGTTTGATGAGCTTTTGACCAAACTGAGTGGAATCAATAAAGTCGTTGTTCTTATTGACGAATATGACAAACCGATAATTGACAATATTGAAAACAAGGATCTGGCAATAGAACTTCGGGAGATATTAAAGGGGTTTTATACCATTATAAAGGCATGTGATGAACATATCAGGTTTGTGCTTTTAACAGGAGTTAGTAAATTTTCCAAGGCGGGTGTTTTCAGCGGGCTGAACAATCTAAAAGATATTTCTATGAATGCCGGATATTCATCGCTTCTCGGAATAACCTTGCAAGAAATGGAGAGCTGTTTTAAAG
>MAXM01000149.1:316-3156 GCA_001751015.1 Desulfobacterales bacterium C00003106 | reverse complement strand
CCTGATCCCTGACCCCCGATCCCCGTGTCTAATCTTCTACCAGCTCCAGCGCACCGCTGTTACACCATCTTACACACGATGGAGCAGGCGGTATGCCGCAAAAATCGCACTTCAAGGGGATACCGGTCTCGGCTTCGATGAAAAACGGTTTTTCCGGACACGATGCCCTGCACAAAGNNTGCTTTGAAGTGCAGGCGGCATCCACAAACGGGCCTGCTATTACAGGGTAGTATCTGCTCCCGTCTTTCATTACGCGAATCCGCGCCCGCCTCGGATTTACGGTGTCCGCCACGTGATTCAGCGAGCACGCCGTCTCGCAATGCCTGCATCCGGTGCATTTGGTATGGTCGATCTTTATCCTCGGCATTATTGCTCCTCCAGGTCCAGCGCCTTCAAGGTCTCCGGCACAGGCTGGCCTTTCTCGTTCCACCCCCGCAGACCATAATATTCGGGCAATATCTCATCCAGACGGCTGACCTGCCCTTCTCCCGGTCCTTCGGAGATCGGCTCATTTTTGAACCGGTCGGGCAGTCTGTCATCCACGCCGGAAAATCCTGCGCTCAGGTTAAACAGCCTTTCCATGTTCCAGATCTTTTCGCCGATAAACAGAAGGTCATTCACCTTGTAGGCGGTTCCAAGACAACTGTTTACCATGGGCACGTAATTATTAAACTTGAGTCCCATCAAAGGCCAGTTGCATAACCCGAGAGAGTCCATGATGGCGGAAGAATCCTGGTATTGCTTGACAAGAGACGCCTTCCCCTCAATCTCCCATGGATCGAGATTCTCGTGAACATTGAGGAGCTCATCTATAAAGGTATAGGCATAAACGTGATGAGGACCGTAGTTGCAGGTGGCATAATGAAGCCCCATCCCCTGAAGGACCCGGGGATCAAAAGGCGCCAAAGGATGACCCCTTACTCCCATGAAAAGTTCCGGTCTTGCAAACGATTCCGCCAGCGCCATTCCACCCTGGCCGATCCGTTTGGCATGACCCTTTTTTGTGGCAATGAGAGTAAGCGCACGCACCATCTCCCCGGCGTTGCCGAACCGGAGGTCCATCTTGAGTTCTTCAGGAGTAACCGCCTTTTTTTCCACAAGTTCCATGGCGGTTGCCAGGGTCCCTCCTGCGGCAACCGGATCTAATCCCATCTCAGCACAGACCATGCTTGCCATGCCGATTGCGGAAAGATCGGTCACACCGCAATTCGTCCCCAAAGACCCGATTGCGAGATAGGTCGGCACCATCCCTTTCCCCTCATAGGCGGGGTCTTTGACGTCCGCTTTCTTGATGCATGCAATCGGGCAGGCAAAACAGCCCCGGCTCCTCAGGACAAACGCCCTGTTCAACGCATCTGCGCCAATGTTTTTCAGCGGCAGGGATCCCCCTCGAAAGTTGTTTTGGGGCAGAACCCCTTTCCCGTAAGACAATCCGACGAGAAAGGCGCTTCCCCACTGGGGCATGGATTGCGACGTGAGCGGGGCGCTGTTGAGTTTGTTTATCAGGGTGTTGATCACCTGAACAAACCGCTTTCCGTCCGCCACATGCAGGGAGCGCTCCCCCTTTACGGCAAGCGCCTTTAGGTTCTTGGACCCCATGACCGCTCCGATACCCGCTCCGCCCACAGAAAGGTATGTGTCATTAACAAGATTGGCAAGAGGAAGTAACCGTTCACCCGCCGGACCAATCGAGACCATGTAGGTCTCGCGGGCGGCCCACCGGTCGTCAAGGCTCTGTTTGAACAGGTTTTCGCTCTCTGTGGTGGAGCGGCCCCAGTACTCCAGCGCAGGCACGAGCTTCACCTTATCGTCCATGATCGAGAGGATGACCGGGGTCTCGGCCTTCCCCTCAATTATAACCATGTCGAATCCCGCGAACTTCAGCTCAGCGCCGAAATGCCCCCGCATCTTTGCGCAGGCAAGGGCGCCGGTCAAGGAAGACCTGGTTACAACGCTGCACGAAGCGCCTGTTATTGCCCCTGTCCCGACCAGGGGGCCTGAACTGAAAATAATCTTGTTGTTCGGAGAAAGCGCGTCTGTCTGAGGAGAGACCTCATCCGTGAAAAACTTCACGGCCAGACCGCGCCCGCCCATGAATTTGTCAAGGAGATCTGTGTCAATCTCCTCAACATAGTGTCTCCCCTCGGTCAGGTTCATCCTCAGACAACGACCGATCCATCCGTTCATATTTCACTCCATAGTTACTTATCATTCATTTATGCCGCCCCTGTCAGCCACTCTATGGTCTTTTCTTTCAAGGCATGGTCATAACCGAATGTGATGCACACCGTGCGGCAGCATCCACATCCTATACATTTTTCCGTATCAACATATATGGAACCCTGCTGATCTGTTATCGCGCCCACAGCGCATACGGGCAGCGCAAAACAGGATTTGCAATTATGCTTACATATAACATTCAACATGACGTATCAATCTCCTTTATTCTTCTGCCAAAATCAACCTAAAATCCTGTCCACCTCTTCCGCATCGGAATCCATGACATAGGAGATTCCGGAGACATCTGCGGCGTCTTGGGTCAACGCAACCAGGTCATTACGTTCAATGTGCTTTAGGGCGAATTTCCTTGCGCCCGCCATCAACTGCTGAAGCCCCTGTTTCAGCCTGTCAATATAGGAATACATACCGATGGAGCCTGCCGGGATCCTGGCAAAGTCCTTGCCGAATCGGTCTTTGAGCTCGGCTCCCACGGCAAAAAGACGGAGATATCCGTCCTCAACGTCTTCACCCTCAAGCTCCATCTTGTCTGCCATGAGTTTTCCATGGGTCTTGCCTACCATGGCCGCGGTAAGGATAGCCCGTCCAAGACAGATGGCCTT
>MAXM01000149.1:0-215 GCA_001751015.1 Desulfobacterales bacterium C00003106 | reverse complement strand
TTCATCATGCGCCAGGGGCTCATCCCGGTTCCGCCGCCCGCCCCGTCTATGGTAAGAAGATCAATCTTTGCGTTTGAAGAAAACTTGATGGCCCGGGCCAGATCCGCAGGTCTGTAAGCCCCGGTTTTCAATGTCACATATTTTGCGCCTGTAGAACGAAGGTGTTCGGCAGATGCGTAAAAGGCATCTTCCTCCACCATGCCGAGGCGGGAATG
>MAXM01000148.1 GCA_001751015.1 Desulfobacterales bacterium C00003106 | reverse complement strand
GTCGGATACTGGTCGAGTGATGAGTGGGTGTGGTGAGTGGTAAATAGGGGGATTAACCGAAATTAATTGACCTTCCAATGCCAAACTGTCCCATCTTGTTGTACAGAGAGCTTCTGCTGATGCCGAGAGCTTGTGCGGCCCTGGTTCTGTTTCCCCTTGAGTCCTTGAGCGCCTTGAGTATAGCCTTCCTTTCCGCCTGCCGGCTTATGGCCTTGGATGTACTCTTGAAGGATTTCAGAAGCCTGCTTTCATCCAGGCCTTTGTATCTAAAAGACAACGGCAGTGTGGTCTCATCCACGAGCGGCCCGTTGCTGAGAAGGACCGCACGCTCCATGACATTCTCAAGCTCCCTGATGTTTCCGGGCCAGGGATTTTCCATAATTGCGCGCATGGCTTCCGGTGTGATCTCTGAAAGGTTCTTGTTGTAGATCGTGCCATATTTTCGCATGAAGTGGCAGGCTATTGCAGGAATATCTGACGCCCTCTCCCTTAAGGGAGGCACATCAATAGTGACCACGGCAAGCCGGTAGTACAGGTCCTTTCTGAATCCTCCTTCATGCATGGCCTCCTCAAGGTTGATGTTTGTCGCTGCTATGATCCGGACATCTCCCTTGATGCTCGTTACGCTTCCTATGGGTCTCACTTCTTTTTCCTGAAGCACGCGGAGTAAGTTCAACTGCATGGCCGGCGAGATCGTCCCGATCTCATCTAAAAAAAGCGTGCCCCCGTCTGCGGCTATAAAAAGCCCTTTCTTGTCTGTGACGGCTCCGGTAAAGGCCCCTTTGACATGGCCAAACAGCTCAGTTTGCAGGAGATTCTCCGGAAAAACCCCGCAATCCACGGCAATCCACGGCTTGTTTGTCCGGCCGCTCAGGTTGTGAATAGACCGGGCGATCAGCTCCTTGCCGGTGCCGCTCTCTCCCTGGATGAGGACTGTTGCCTGGCTGTCCGCCACCTTTGCAACGAGCTTGAACACATCCTGCATGACCTTGCTCTTGCCGACGATCTCCTTGAATCCATCACGCTCTTTCAGTTCTTCGCGGAGCCGTTTCACCTCATCGCGAAGTTGGCAATATTGCAAGGCCTTGCCTACAACAAGAAGGATATCATCTTTCCGAAAAGGTTTGGTCAGGTAATCAAATGCGCCTGTTTTCATGGCCTCAACCGCGGATTCAACAGTCCCATAAGCCGTAATTACGATAAAAGGCATATCCGGATATCTTGTCTTGATCTCCTTCAACAGGTCCATCCCGTCAAAGTCGGGCATCACAAGATCAGAGATCATCAGGTCAAAGGCCTCCTCTTTCACTAAAGCAACGGCCTCGACTCCGCTGTCAGCGCTCAGGACCTCATGCCCCTCTTTGGCAAGAATCTTTCTGAAGAGCTTGAGCATGTACTCCTCATCATCCACCACCAAAATCTTTGCCATCCTTCTTTCTCCGTTATTCTTACCTAAGTTGAGCGGTTAGCTGTTAGTTTAATGATTACAGAATGTTTTGCTAATACAAACTTTCATCCATTGGGTGAAATTTCTAATTAAGGTAATACCTTGATTTTTCAATGCTAAAAGCTAAGCGCTAATCGCTCAATTTAGGTCTTATTGCTGAGGGACGGGTCCTTTGTGATGCTTGGGCAGCACGATATAAAAGCTTGCCCCCTCGCCGAGCCGGCTCTTTGCTTCTATGGTTCCACCGAGTTTTTCAATGATTCCGCGAGTCACAAAGAGGCCAAGACCGGTCCCTTCACCCGGAGACTTGGTAGTAAAAAAGGGCTCAAATATCGTCTCTATATTCTCTTTGGGGATACCTTCGCCGGTGTCCCTCACTGTCAGCTTTATCTTATCATCCATACTTTCGAGGATTACGGTAATCTTGCCGCCAGCCCCGGTAGCATGAATGGCATTGGTCAAAAGATTAATCATAACCTGTCTCAACTGGTAAAGATAGCTTTCGATAATGCCTGCGGCAGGATCTATTTCCTGCACAATTTCAAGATCCTTGTTTTTTGCTTCCCTGCTTACGAGTTGAATGGCTTCGTCGATCAGTCTCTTGAGATCTACATCCGCCAAGATTGAATCGCCTTTTCTTGCAGCGCCAAGAAGTCCATGCGTGATTCTTCTCGACCGTTTGATACTATCTTCTATTTTCTTCAGGGCGAACTCAAAATCCTGTTTTCGAGGCATCTGCGCGAGTTCTTCTTTTTTTAGAATCAGCCTCATCCATCCGACTGATTCCGTCATGATCGCCAGGGGGTTATTGATTTCATGCGCGACCCCGGCCGCCAATGTTCCGAGAGAGGCTAGCCTTTCTGCGGCTATCATCTGCTGCCCCATCTTGGCCCTGATTTTTGCCTCTCTGAGCTTCTCTTCACTCACCCTGATCTTTTCGTCTCGGCTGATCTTTTCGTAGGCCTGTTCTATTTTCCCAATGAGATGTTCAATTTCTACAGGCTTGTTCAGATAATCAAAGGCCCCTGCCTTCATCCCTTCAACGCCATCCCCGGTGTTGGCATGCCCGGTCAGGAGTAGAACCTCTGTCTTGGAATATTCCTTCTTGATATGATCAAGCACCTCTATCCCGTTCATACCGGGCATCTTGACATCCAGAACCACCACGTCCGCAGGTTCTTTTGCAAGGATCGATAAACACTCCTCCCCGCTTCCCGCCTCTCTTGGAACTATCCCTCTCCTTACCAGGCGCTTGGCAAGGG
>MAXM01000147.1 GCA_001751015.1 Desulfobacterales bacterium C00003106 | reverse complement strand
CGTTCAAAGAGACGGGATAGATGTTTTTTTTCTATCCCGCAGCCCTCGTCACGGACACTGAGAATGATCTCACCCTCCCCTTGAGAGGCCTCCACCCGGATACTGCTTTCTTCATTACTGTATTTGACAGCGTTGTCAAGGAGGTTCACCACAGCCTGTTCAAGGAGCCGGGGTTCCATTTTTGCAAACAGGTTCTCAGGACAAGACAGCTCAATGTCGATTTTCCTGGCCACAGCACCGACCTCACAAACCTGGATCGCTGTATCGAGAACGTCCTTAACTCTGTTTTCAACAAGCTCATTTTCTTCTCTTTCCGTCCCCCGTTCGATCCTGGAAAGGCTGAGAAGATCTTCTATGATCGCCTCAAGTCGTTCCACGTGCTTTTCAATGATTCCCAGAAACCGTTCCGCGTCGTCAGGATTCTTCACCGCTCCCTCACGCAGGGTCTCCACAAACCCTTTAATGGCCGTGATTGGGGTCTTTATCTCATGGGAGACATTGGCAACAAAATCGCGGCGGATTTCTTCGAGTCTCCGCAGGCGCGTAACATCGTTTAAGACAATGAGGGCGCCAATTTGCTTACCCTGAGCATCCTGCAGCAGGGTGCCATGCCCGCTAAGAAACAGGTCGCCGTTAGAAGACAGAACAACGTCCCTTTCGACCGGCTTCTCACTGGATAGCGTGTCTGTTACAAACTCTCGCAGCACCGTGTTTCTGACGATCTCCTGGATGCTTCGACCCTGGGCTTCGGACGCATTACATCCAAACATGCGGGCAGCGGCGTTATTCATACTAAGGACCCGTTCATCCATATCCACTGCAATCACGCCTTCAATCATGCTGCAAAGCACGCCCTCTATTTCGTTTCGCTGTCCGATGATGGTATTGATCCGTTCATGGAGTTGCCGGGCCATCTCATTCATTGCCTCGGCCAGACCTCCGATCTCCTCCGATTCCGAGACAGGCAGCGTGCATTGAAAATCACCACGGGCAAAGGACTCCGCGCCTTTTCTTAATTCTTCGATTGGGCGAGTGATGCGACGAGAGACAATCAGGCTAAGCGCCGCTGCAAACAGAGCTATGACCAGACCGGCGCCCGCAATCCTGATCTGGATTTCTTTCAGGGCCACGTCTATGGCGGTTACCGGGATGGATGTACGAACGACCGCAAGGGTCTGTTCATTTGCCCTGACCGGTATCCCAACATACATCATATTCTTTTCAAGGGTTCGGCTGTACCTCATGGAATTCCCTGAAGGACCTGTCAACGCCTGCATGAATTCCGGCCGGTCCACGTGATTATCCATTTTCGCCGGGTCTTCCCGGGAATCGCCAATCACCTTCCCGGAAGGAAGTATGATGGTGATACGCGTTGAAGCCCGTCTGCCGATTTTTTTGCACAACAAGTCAACGCACTTTTCGTCCGGAGGATCAAGACATTCCTCAATCTGTTTCTCTACAAGACGGGCTCGGGCTTCAAGATCAGACGCTGTTTGTCCAAGAAAGAACTGCCGTAGTGAGCTTGATGCATACCATGTCACGCCCATCACAGAGATGACAGTGATCAATAGATAGGATGGATAGAGTTGCCAGAGCAACCGTTTTTTCTTTGGCATGGTCCTTACCCCTTGTTTCCACGGCCTTTGAATCGATAGCCTACACCCCGTACTGTTTCAATATATTTGCCGCAAGGCCCCAGTTTTCTTCTCAGTCCAACGATCTGCACATCCACGGAACGATCGGTGACCGGATAATCCTCACCTCGAACAGCATCCACGATCTGAAAACGGGTAAACACCCATCCGGGTCTTCTCGCCAGGAAATCCAGGATGGCGAATTCCGTAAAGGTCAACTCAACGGGGCTGCCGCTGATAAGCACCTCGTGGCGTCCGGGATGAATCACAAGATCGTAAATCTGTAAGGCCTCAGTTTCCAACGGCGCTTCTCTTCTATTTCTCCTGAGAACAGCCCTCACTCTTGCCACCAAAACCCGCGGACTGAAAGGCTTGGTAATATAGTCGTCGGCCCCAAGTTCCAGCCCGGTAACGATGTCTGCTTCTTCGCCCTTGGCTGTCAACATCACGATGGGAATTTCTCTCGTGCCGGAGTCGTTTTTCAGACGTCTGGCGACCTCCAGACCGTCTATGCCTGGAAGCATGAGGTCCAGGAGAATAAGCTCCGGAAGCTCCGACCGAACAAGCCGCAAGGCCTCCTCACCTGATGCAGTGCAGGAAATCCCAAACCCCTCCCGCAGGAGATTGAACCTGAGCAACTCCAGGATATCTTCTTCATCATCCACCACGAGGATCTTTTCTTGTGCCACTACGTCATCCTTGCTATGAGGCTATGGACTTAATCTGGATTATACAAATGTCTTCATATCCTACACATATGTTAGCATTCCATGAGAATCATGTAAAGATCTTGTGAAACTGGCACAGAGATAGACTGAAGGTTGAAGGTAAGATATGGGGTCTCCAGCCATGCAGGCCTTTGCAAGTAACAACTGTAAGCGTTCACGGAATGTTGAAATTGGGGAGAGAATGTGCTTCAGGGGGTTGCCGGCAAAATTTCGATGAGAGAAAACAGAATATGCAGAGATTTGAATCTCGTTCCCGGGCAGTGTCCGGGAACGAGATTAGGCAGGTAATTCAAATCATTATCCTGATAGTCAGGACAATGCCGTGCTATATCGCGTTTTACTCTCTTCCTGTATATTTCGCATAGACCATTGCCGTTGTCCTGTAGACCATGTGGGCCAGCTTGGAATATGGAAGATAAAGAAAGAGGCAGAACACAAAGACAAGATGTGCAAAATAGACCGGATATGCGACAAACCCAATGCCTATCAGCCGCGTTACTTCAGAGACTATTCCGGTTACAGTCACAGCGACTATCATCCATATAAGCGACCAGTCAGCATAGCTGCCGACCTGGGTTCCTTCGGCCTCATCCTTCTTCCTCTTGAAGATGACAAGCAACATGCCGATCCCAAGCGCGAGCGCACTCAGGTTCCCGATGAATTTCGGGGGACTCAGCATCGGATATGGTGTATGAAAGCCCAGATTGTGGGTGACCGCATCGATATTTGCAACAAGAAACAGCCCCATAAAGCCAAAAAATATACCGAGATGGGCAGTGTAACGGGATTTGTTTCCACCGCATTTTGCAAATCTGGTATGTGTAATTATGTCACCTAAAACAGGAAGTATATAATATTTAACAAAATCAAATGGAGACGGCTTGATATACCGCTTTTTCCCGACCTTGGCATCCGCTGTCTCAAGAGCGCCCCAAAAACTCATAACCCCTTTTCCCGCGGCAAAAACCACAAGAAGGAATAAGGGGATAAATACCACATCAATAACAGGAATAGAGAACATCTTTGAAAAGGCAACCTCATCACCTTCACCAAAACCAAACAGTTTTCCTGTGACAAGAAGCGTCAAGAGCAAC
Source organism: Desulfobacterales bacterium C00003106 (assembly GCA_001751015.1). Taxonomy (GTDB): domain Bacteria; phylum Desulfobacterota; class Desulfobacteria; order Desulfobacterales. Next base: position 8,277 of record MAXM01000147.1, on the reverse strand, counting down.
ACAACCGTGGGAATAGCGAAAAGAACCGGGAGCTTCGCTTTATCACGCACAATCTTTGCGAGAGGCTTCATAAAAGCGAACTCTCCGATAGCCATGTTCCTGATCGCAGCCAGAACATCCCCGGGCTTTGCCCCTCTTGGGCACTGTACGGAGCAGTCATTACACTGGTGACAGAGCCATACATCCGGATTGGAGATCAGTTTGTCTTTCAGTCCCCACTGCGCCCATATCATCTCTTTTCTCGGAAACGGCCTTGAATCCGGCGCGAGCGGACAGGCCACAGAGCAGTTCGCACACTGCATGCACTTTTTCAGGGTATCGCCCCCTGATTTTTTCAGCATCCTGATAAAGTCAAGATCAGGCTGCACCGTACCTTTTGTTACATCTGCTGCCATGCTAATACCTCCTTAGAAACCCTTGAACGGATTCGGGCCAACCTCATCTATGGTCTCCATGAACTTGTTTATGATACCAGGAATCTTGTCATATTCATTGATGGCAACCTGCTGAAGCTCTACCCTTTCGGACTCTAATGCGAGGCTCTTCAAGGTTTCAGCAACGTTTTCCATTCTCCTGTTACACAGTTCACTTCCTTTTATAAAATGGCACTGGTAGTCATCGCCATACTGACATCCCAGCAAAAGAACACCGTCCAAACCGCTTGACAAGGCATCCTTGATCCACACGGTGTTTACCGATCCGAGGCACCTCACCGGTATAAAACGGACCATGGGTGAATATTTGAGGCCGTTCATACCGGCCATGTCGACAGCAGGATAGGCGTCATTTTCACAAACAAGCACAACCACCCTGAGCGGGACCGGATCATAATCATCGTCGGTCGGCACCTCTATCGCCTTGATCATCGAGCCGATCATGTCAATGTTGTAGTCGGCAAATCCGATAATCCGTTCCGGGCAGGCGCCCATACAGGTACCGCACCTTCGGCACCTTGCAGGATTCGGCTTTGGCGTCCCTTTTTCATCGTCATCAAGCGCGCCGAACGGGCATTCCTCCGTGCACCTCTTGCACTGCGTGCACCTTGAAAAGAAAAAGTCGGGAAATGTCATATCACCCGATCTCGGATGCACGGACACTCCTCTGTTGACCGAATCTATACACTGGATCGCCTTGAGCGCAGCCCCGGTGGCGTCCTCTATACATTCACCGATCGTGAGAGCTTGTCTTACGCAGCCCGCGGCATATATCCCTGTTCTCTGGGTCTCATACGGAAAGCAGATGAAGTTTGAATCAGCGTATCCGTCAAAAAGACCTATATCACGAAATCCAGGCCCCTGGCGATATGCCAGATTCACGACCGGATCGTCCTTTGTGGTCGGGACCATGCCTGCGGCAAGCACGATCATATCCGCATCAATCTTTATGGTCTCGCCTATCAGGTTATCTTCCACCTCAACGAGAAGGTTTCCGTCCGCACCCTCGGCAATAGAGGCCACGCTCCCCTTTGTCATAAAAATACCATCATCATCCTGCATGTTCTTGTAAAAATTCTCATAAAGGCCCGGAGTACGCATGTGCTGATAGATAATGTACGCCTTTGCCTCAGAATCGTCTTCCCTTACATATTTTGCCTGTTTTAAGGCCACAAGACTCGTGACAGAAGACCCGAACGGAAAATCACTATCGTCGCCCTTTTTCGGGTTTTGTATAAATACAACACTCTTTGCTTCTTTGCCGTCAGAAGGCCGCACTATGTTCCCTTTTGCAGCGATCTCTTCCATCATGGCATTGGTTATTACATTCTTGTATTTTCCGAACCCGAGGTTGGCAAACTCCGATGCATCATAGGGTTTCCACCCGGTTGCCAGCACTACAGCGCCGAACTTCTGACCGTCCGGATCAAGGGTGAGTATGTCTGCTCTACCCTTGTTGAGCTCCGCATATATCTCGTCGATCTGCTCTTTTGTGAGTTCCTTGCCCTCCTCATCGTGCGTCTGCTCGACTATCTGAGGCACATCAAACTCGATCTCTTCTCCCGGTTTCTTAAAGGTAACAGTAAACTCACCAGGTTGGCCCGCAATCCTCGCTACCACGGTATTGGTCTTGAGTTCGATCTTGGGATTCGATTGCGCGGCAGTGATAATATCCTGAACGATCGGTTCTTCCAGGTCCGCGTAAGGGTGCGACGCAGCCACCTGTTTGCGCAGCTTGCCTGCATACCCTCCAAGAGAGGGGCCTTTTTCCGCGATGGTTACATCGTATCCTGCCTTTGCCGCCTCTACGGCCGCTGTCAGGCCGGTCACACCTCCACCCATCACCAGGATTCTCTTGCTTAATGACTCAAGCATATACGGTTCAGGAAGTTCGCTTTTCTGTGCCCTTACAATTCCCATGCGCAGATAGTCTTCAGCAAGAAACTGTATATGAAGGTCAACACCTTCCCTGATCTCCTCTTCCGTCTCTGTCTTTTCTTTTGCCGGCTCCTGGCACCAGACAACCTGCTCTCTCAGGTTGACCCTTTCCACGATCTTGTCCGGACCAAAATCAAACACATCCTGGTTTACGCGCATCGAACACCCGGCAACCACGATCGTATTTACGCCTTCTCCAGTGATATCCTTCTTTATCTGTTCCACGCCTTCAGGACCGCAGCAAAACTCATGTGTCTTGCAGACCTCCACGTTATAATCTTTCCCGGGCAGCTTAGACAGCCGTTCGATATCAAGGGCCTTACCGATGCCGCACCCTGTACATATATATACTCCGCACTTCTTATCCATACCGGTTACCTCCTCACCAAAGTTTGAATGGCCTTAAGCGCTGCTCCGGTGGCGTTTTTTGTACATCCCATGACATCGGACGGTTGCCTGGCACAGCCGGATGCAAAGATTCCACCTTTTTCAAGGTCAGCTATCACAAATCCGTTTTCATCGTAGGTTATGTCGCCTGTGATCTTTGTATTCGCTCCTGTCGGCTGCATACCTGTAGCAAGCACCGCCATATCAACCTTTTGCCGCAGCTTCTCGCCTGTCATCGCATTTTCAGCCATAACCGTCACGTCTTTTGTGCCTGGATCCTCCTCAATCTCAGCCACCTTTCCCTTGATGAAGAAGACGTTCTTGTCATCCTTTATCTTCTTGTAGAATTTTTCATACCGCTCTCCAGGAGCTCTCATATCAATATAATAGATGTATATCTTTGCATCGGGATACTGCTCTCTGATATAGGTTGCCTGCTTCAGAGAGGCCATACAGCATATATACGAACAATACGGAAGATGGTTTTCATCCCTGGAACCGGCACACTGGGCAAAGGCGACAGTCGAGACCTCCTTGTTGTCGGAAGGTCGTTCTATCTTCCCTTTAGTAGGCCCGTTCGGGGCGGCCAGCCGCTCCATCATCATATTGGTTATGACATTGTCACACTGGCCATAACCGAGCTTATCAAGCTTGGTTGCGTCATACGGCTCCCAGCCGGTTGCTATTACGACAGATCCAACCTTCAGGTCAAAGGTCTTGGGCTGCATCTTGAGATCAATCGCACGATAGTTGCAAGCCTTTATACATTCGACACATGTGTCCTTTTTGCAGACATCGCCGTCGATCACGTATTTCATGGGAAATGACATCTCATGAGGCCTGTAGATCGCCTTTGTCTTTGCCATGCCAAAATCAAACCCGCTCTCTCTTTCCACCGGACATGCATCCACGCAATCGCCACAGGCAGTGCAGTTTGAAGTAACGTACCGCGGATTCTGCGTGATAGTGACATCATAGCTTCCCGGTGTGCCGGAGACACTCTGAACCTCGGACATCGTGTAGAACTTGATCCTGCGGTTGTTCTTTATCCTCTTGAAATTGATCTCCAGCCCGCAGCTTGGAGGGCACAGTTTGGGAAAATATTTGTTCATCTGGGCAACTCTCCCGCCAAGATACGGGTTCTTTTCTACCAAATAGACGTCATATCCGACTTCCGCCGCCTCAAGAGCGGTAGTCAGACCACTGATCCCGCCTCCGACGACCAGGATACTCCCGGCAACAGAAGGTCTGCTTTTTTCATCTGCCATGCCATTCCTCCGTGGTTAGTTTTTTCAGTTCGCTTTCTTGCAGTAGTCTATAGCATAGCTGCTTATGGGAAAATAAATAACTATCTTACAGAATACTGCCCGAATGCCGGTAATAAAAACCTCCGGACCACAGATTTGCGCCCGGAGGTTTTTTTCTATTTAAAGGTCAACACAAAACAACATTACCTTATTCCGGAATGATGTTTATCAGTTCAACCTTTTTGAACTCCAGTTCATTGGTTTCAGGATTCAATGTGGAGTTGACAAAGCACTTCCAATTTTCTTCGTCCACTGTCGGATGATCGGAACGATAGTAGAAACCGGGATACCTTGACTCTGTCCTGAAGTTGATGTGGCCTACGTGCATCTCAGCCGTACGGATACGGTGATACATCTCCCATGCCCTCATGAGCTCGTGGAGATCGCCTGCAGCCATCTTCTCGGCATCTTCACGCATTACCTTCAGCCCGTCGAGACAGATCTTGAGAAGCGGACCGCTTGTCATGTAGTAGACCGTCTGGCCTGCTCCATACTCGTCGGTCAGCTTCATCAGACGCATGCTCAAGCCGTCCGGCTTGATGTAGTTCGGGTTGACATTTGTTGTCGTGGTGTAACCTGCATGCTCCAGATACGTTTTTACCGGCTTATATACTATATCAGCCAGTTCCTGAGCGCTCTGCTTCAGAGCCGGGGCCAGGTCGGCGTGGTCGCGTACGTATCTCGCCATTGCCTTTGCACACATACGGCCTTCGGCATGAGACCCGGAAGAAAACTTGTGTCCGGAGGCCCCTACGCCGTCGCCTGATGTCCAGAGACCGTTTACGGTCGTCATACGGTTGTAGCCCCACTTATATGCGTCAGGCACCCAGTCCAGTTCCGGACCGCTTACCCAGATACCGCAGCAGCCTGAATGTGAACCAAGGAGATACGGCTCGGTCGGCATAATCTCTGAGGGCTTCTTTTCCGGCTCGGTGTTCGTGCCTGCCCACAGGCCTGCCTGACCAACAGACATATCGAGGAAGTCTTCCCATGCCTCTGCCTCGAGATGCTTCATCTGTTTCTTGTCCATATCCTTTGACAGCGCGGCCAAAGCTCCCGGGGTGTCCATCATGACAGGACCACGGCCTTCTTTCATCTCAAAGAGCATGAGATGGTTCCGCAGACAGGTAGGCGTAACAGCAGAGCTCCCGTACGGCTCGTACTTCGCGAGTTCCGCCTTTGCCCGATCAGTACCCACGTAAGATTCGCCCAGACCGTTCGTAACCTTGGCCTTGAAAAGAAGGAACCATGCGCCCACCGGACCATAACCGTCTTTGAATCGGGACGGCGTGAACCGGTTTTCCATCATGGTCATCTCAGCGCCGACTTCCGCACACATCGTGTAGGTGGAGCCTGCATTCCAGATCGGATACCATGCGCGGCCCTTGCCCTCACCCGTGGAACGCGGACGATAGACATTAACAGCGCCGCCACAGGCGCACATCATAGCCTTGCACTTGATTACATATACTTTATTTTCACGTGTGGAAAAGCCCACGGCGCCGGCAATCGTGTTTTCCTTGTTGGCGTCAAGGAGAAGCTTTACTATAAAGACCCTCTCCAAAACATTATCTTCACCAATGGCTTTTTTCGCAGCCTCGGCCACGATGCACTTGTAAGACTCGCCGTTGATCATGATCTGCCACTTGCCGGTACGGACCGGCTTGCCGCCGTCTTTTAATGCCTTTTTTTCATCACCTTTCTGTTTCCAGATCGGAAGGCCCCATTCCTCAAAAAGCTCGATGGAGTCGTCAACGTGATTGCCGAGGTCATAGATGAGGTCTTCGCGAACCACGCCCATGAGGTCGTTGCGGACCATTCTGACGTAATCTGCGGGATCATTGTCACCAAGATAGGTGTTGATAGCGGAAAGTCCCTGAGCAACCGCGCCGCTCCTTTCCAGTGAGGCCTTGTCAACCATAAGGCTCTTTGCATCCGGGGCCCATTTCTTGATCTCAAACGCGGTCCCGCACGCAGCCATACCGCCACCAACAATCAGATAATCAACTTCCATTTCCACGATTTCAGGATTTGCTACCGCGGGAAGCTCACCTAAAGGTTTGTTCGGTAATGCCATATCTAAATCCTCCTGTAAGAAAATCTTATGTTTTTTGATCTTTGTCTTTTTCTACGGACTTGCTGCTACGGGGTGCGAAGCGTTACGCCATCGGCCTCTTCGGTAAACAGAAGTTCACTGTCCAGGTCTTTGCCTTTTGCGTCCAGATATTCATTGGCCGCGCCTTCTGCAGTTGTCCGGATGGGGAACTTAAATCGTTTGAGGGTCCCGTTTCTAAACTTGATCGTCCACATAATGGAGTCTGAACTTCTCATGGGCACAACGCTGCCGCCGAGAGGCACGAAATCCGAATAACCTCTGACCTCAATAGCGCCCTGGGGACAGATCTTTACGCAAGAGTAGCATTCCCAGCATGCATCAGGCTCCTGATTATATGCCTTCATCTCATTGGCATCCAGAACCATCAGGTCGTTGGGGCAGATGTACATACATGCAGTCTTATCCCCGCCCTTGCAGCCGTCACATTTTTCAGTAATTACAAAGCTTGGCATGAACTTACCTCCTCAAGTTAACTTTTGAAAGGAACTGTAAAAAACTCCTTGCCTAAATCCTTATACCTGCCTTAGTGCAGCTTCCCACCCCCTTTCAAAACAAAAGCACAGGTTAAGTCGAGTCTTGAATCATAAAAACATTACACTACTTGCCTGCCGGTTCGTACAATTGAATTGTTGTATTACCTAAATTGAGCGATTAGCTTTGAAAAATCAAGGTATTACGTTAATTAGAAATTGCATCCTAATGAGTGAAAGTTTGTAATGGCAAAACATTCTGTAATCATTAAACTAATAGCTAACCGCTAAAGGCTAATCGCTCAACTTAGGTATTATGATGATATGATCTGTCGGAAATAAAGAACGACCATGAATTATTTTCACTTAGATAGCGAGGTGGCCTCGTGTGAGGCATTTGCGAAAAAAATTTCAGATATAAACCTTCACCTAAATAATTGCACCCTGATATCGATCAAAATCCTCAACAAGTTACCATGGGCACACCTTAATCGGCTTTTGCCTCTATCCTTGTGAATTACTCATCTGAAGGTCTATGCTTTTGTCGAATATTAGAACAGGATTGGTTTATAACATCCACATATAGCCTTGTCAAGATATTTTTGGGGCGTATTTCAGGACGGAAAAACCTAAAACATATTGACATTTTGGTCCGGCATGGTAGATTTGAAAAAGTCAGAAATGCGGACAGGCGCGGATGTTTCGGTTCGCTGGTAAAGTTGCCGGGAAAGATGATTTGATGATGGAAGAGATGCAAAGGCTGACTTATGAGGACACCTTCTGTTTCCTGTGTCATAAAGGTGTCAGGTGTTTCACCGAGTGCTGCCGTGACCTTGATGTAGTTCTTACGCCCTATGACATTATCCGGCTCAAGAATGGATTGGGTATTGGTTCCGGCGAGTTCCTTGCAAAATATACAGGGACCCATACAGGTCCGAATTCAGGGCTTCCGGTTGTAAATCTTAGAATGTCAAAGAACGCTAAACAGACATGTCCCTTTGTAACAGAGCATGGATGCACCGTATACAATGACAGGCCCGGCGCCTGCCGCAGCTATCCCATCGGAAGAGTCGCAGTCAAGAATGAAGAAACACAAAAAGACGAAGAATTCTTTCTTCTTGTCAGAGAATCACACTGCTTCGGCTTTGAAGAGCAAAAAGAATGGAAGGTAAAAGACTGGCTCAAAGACCAGGAAATCGGCACATACAACAGGATGAATGACCTGCTGATGGAGGTCATATCTCAAAAAAACCGGGCAGGCAAGGCTTCACTGAACGAGCAGGAACAGGAAATATTCTACACGGCCTGTTACGACCTTGACAGATTTAGTACGCTCACACATATAAAGGATCTCCCCGAAAACTGTCGCATCGAACCGCATACTGTAGAAAAGGATACGGAACTGATGCAGTTTGCGCTAAAATGGATTTCCGCAACCCTTTTCGGAGATTGAATTCAGATAGACCATAGACCTTCAGATAATTAATTGCACAAGGCTGGAGGGAAAAATTCGAGTAAGGCGTACATTGGGGTACGTTGTCGAGGATTTTGACCGATAACGCCGTAGCAATTATTTATGTGAAGGTATTATATACCGGATGGATTGAACGGAGAGAGAATAGTCA
>MAXM01000146.1 GCA_001751015.1 Desulfobacterales bacterium C00003106 | reverse complement strand
CTGAAGAGCCGTTTGAAATCATATTACCAGTCTTAGGAATGGGGATATAGAGAGGATCGAGTAGGTCAGAAAATAAGAAAAGAGAAACTTTACAAGACTATTGCACTAGACCTTCAGATAATTAATTGCACAAGGATAGAGGGAAAAATTCGAGTAAGGCGTACATTGGGGTACGTTGTCGAGGATTTTGACCGATAACGCCGTGCAATTATTTAACCTGTGCGGTTAGCTGTTAGCGTTTTAGCATTGAAAAGGGGTGGAAATGAGAGATTTTGGAGAACTTAATCACCAGGTCAATGAGGTAAAGGGATGTTGAACAGTTTTATCCAAAAGCTAATAGCTACTGGCTAAAAGCTAACCGCACAGGTCGAAAGATATCGCGGTTTACGGGTGTGTTCGAGGCAAAATAGACCCATGTTCGGCAGAATTGTCGTTGCCTGGTTTGAGCCCGTCCCCTAACTTAAAAACATGGCCTTCTTCTTTTTCTTTGAATGGTAGCCTATAAGAATCCCTGTTATCAGGACAGACGCCCCGAGGACCAACCACCTTGTCGGTTTGTTATAGCTCAATTCTTCTGTTTTTTGTGTCAGATCAGACACAATTTTCTCCTGTTCTTCCGTCTTGCTCTTCTGCTCAAGAAATCCTCTTCTCAGGCGTGTATCTTCGTTTTTCAACAATGAAAGTTCGTTATTGAGTTTTTCGTTTTCGGCCTTTAGTCGTTCAATGATCTCCTCTTTGGTAGGCCCTTGTGCAAGAAAAGAGGAACGGGTCCACCCCTCCTTGCCGTTCATCAGCTTGATATATGTCCACTTGCCCGACTTTTCCAGGACATCAACCGGGCTGTTGGACTGTACGAATGCAACGATTTTGTTCTCAGCGCTTGGGCCGGTTCTGATGGAAGCATGCAACTTGTCTGTGATATACATTGTCTTTCCCGCAGCGATTCCCGCTGAAAAGAGAAAAAGAGCCGACGCAAAAATAGTCATCGCTATGAACCAACTATATCCGCCCTGTTTCATTTTGTATAACCCCAAAGCAACCGGCGGTATGCCCAGCCGGTATCTCCGTCTTCGTGTTCTACCTGGACCCAGTCACCTTTCTTTCTTAATGCCTTAAAGCTAACCCCCTTTGTTGCCTTAAAGATGACGGGATGCTTCTTGCCGGGACCGGATCTGACATTGATGTCATCCGTCTTCACAACCATACTCGGCACAAAGGCTACAAGCGATTTATGAATCCAGCCCGTGTCTTCCTCAAAGTCCTTGAACCGATACCACTCGCCCTGCTTTTTCAGTATCTTCAGTGGGCAGTGTTTCCCTGCCTGCCAGAGGATGTCGTATTTTGTGCCGGGACCGGATCGGATATTGACATTTGAGACGGTGGTGCTCAGCATTTTTGCCTCTACCGCATCAGAGAGACCGATACACGTCAATATTGATAGCAATACTATACAAATCTTCAACACTTTCATAAGGTTGCAGTACTCCAAGATGTTTTTTTTGCCAAGGGGTTGCTCGAAATGAGCGATTTTTGACACTCCTTATTTTATATTTAACAAGCCAGTCTCCTATGTCAAGCTTATACCTCGGAAGTCAAAAGTTCTTTAGAAAAAGTCTTCAAATCGCCCCATTAATTGGACACGCAGTCGTTCACGCCTCAATCGCCATGAATAAAGTTAATAATATCAATAGACTATAGCCTTTGAGCTTGGAACCGATCACTTGAGGTATAAGGTTCACGATCGATCTTTTTGACGGGGAGCAGGGATAGCGGCAAAAGACTACGGCAGAAACTGTTCATGGCGCCAAACGGACGAGGTGACAGGCTCTTGGAATCGCTCAATTTAGGACATAGATGGACCTACGAGCCAGGACCGCTCTTTGATTTGATGGTGCCGGAGGTCGGAATCGAACCGACACGGACGCAAGGTCCGGAGGATTTTGAGTCCTCTGCGTCTACCAATTTCACCACTCCGGCAGACTTTTATGATGATTTGACCAAACAATACAGGAAAGATCGGAAAATTGTCAATAGGAAATTATAGCCTTCGGATGTATATTGCCCGCAGTTTCTTCAACACCGACAGCCAAGTCCTATTGCGGAGGTTGATAATTGCTTGACAGCGTTGTTGAAAACTATTAGTAATTATGCTTTATGTGATGTACTTGATAGATTTTATTGGGGTATCATTATGCTATCTGAAATATTATAAAAAGAGGATCTCGTTATGTTTGGTATTGGCATGCCCGAACTCATAGTGATCTTGGTAGTTGCCCTGATTGTTATCGGGCCAAAGAAGCTTCCTGACATGGCCAGGTCACTGGGTCGTGGCATGGCCGAATTCAAAAAGGCTACCAGGGATTTCACGGAAAGCCTTCATGTCGATGATGAGGTCAAAGAGGCCCGTGACACCTTGAAAGATGCCAAAAAAGATATACAGGAAGCACTTGAACCTCTCCCCAAGACATCGACTGAAAAGAAGATAAAAGAAAAGAAGAGCGCCGAGGGAGATTCCAAAGATGGACAGTGAGAAGAAGCTCCCTTTCACCGGGCATCTCGAAGAACTCAGGAAGCGGCTGATTACCTGTTGTATCGCCGTAGGTGTATGCTTCGCCTCATGTTACGCTTTTTCCAAGAAGCTCTTTGAGATCCTCATGATGCCTCTTCTTTCAGTTTTGCCTGCCGGTGACAAACTGATTTATACAGGACTCCCGGACGCATTTTTTACCTATCTCAAGGTAGCATTGCTGGCAGGCATACTCCTTGCCATGCCGGTTATCTTCTATCAACTCTGGATGTTTATCATTCCGGGACTCTATGACAAGGAACGACACATCGTTATCTATGCCGTCTTTTTTTCTTCCATATTCTTTGTCGGCGGCGCCCTGTTTGGTTATTTCATTGTATTTCCCTTTGGATTCAAGTTTTTTTTGAGCTTTTCATCGGATTTCATTCATCCGATGCTCTCCATCAAGGAATACCTCGCCTTTGCCACAAAACTCCTCCTTGCCTTTGGGGTTGTGTTCGAGATGCCGATTTTTATTCTCATATTGACGAAGCTTGGTCTCGTCACGGTCAAAAACCTCAGGACCTATCGCAAGTACGTTATCGTACTGTTTTTCGCCTTTTCGGCGATCCTTACCCCGCCTGACGTGGTGACCCAGGTCATGATGGCCGGTCCTTTGATGATTCTATATGAACTGAGCATCATCGGGGCGATGATCATCACAAAGAAAAAGCAAAAAGAGCAGAAAGAGACTGGAGGGCAGAAAGAGTAAGCGCCTGGTTTTCGTCTTGACATGAACCATTGGTTCTGTTATAGACAAAACCGTATAATTCATAGTCCGGCCTGTGTAATTCATGGTCGAGCTTTAGATGAAAGATATAAGAGAGGTGTTAATCAGCATCGGTTTCGCAATTGCGGCTTATCGATGTTTGTTTGAAATACTGTTAATGAAAGGGGGTGAAACAATCCTATGAAAAAGAGATCTATATTTGTAATTCTGGCAACTCTGGCCGTTGGAATGATGTTTGTTGTTTCAGGCGCTCTGGCAACTGATGTCCCGGATACGATTAAGATGGAATCCAAGGTCTATCCGAAACACAAGAAAACGATTGTGGACTTTTCCCACAAGAAGCATGCTGCCGATTACGGCATAGCCTGTGCAGACTGTCATCATGTCTACACCGATGGCAAGAACGTATACAAAGAAGGCGATGCGGTCGCAAAATGTGAAACATGCCATCCGGATCCCGCAAAACCGAAGAAACCAAAGGATGGGGAACTGACGCAGGAGCAAAAGATGGGCTCTCATTACTGGGTGATCCATGAAAATTGCAAAGGATGTCATAAGTCCGGCAAAAAAGGCCCGACGAAATGCACTGAGTGTCATCTTAAGCCCGCAGAATAGAAATAAGTCTCCAGATAAAAAAGGCAAGCCGTATGGCTTGCCTTTTTTTCTTTCAATAAGGGCGAGCCCTAACCTGTCAACAATCTCCCGCGTCCTGCTTTTCGTATTCAATGTCAAAATCAATCATCTTTCTTGCGTTTTCAAAGGCTGTCTTCTCATTTTTCCCGGCGCGGCTACTTTGTTTCACCTCTTTTCCTTCCCGGTCGAGTATAGTCACGGCAAAAAGAGAACACCTGTCTTCATGGCGTGTCAGCTTGATAGTATGGTCTTTGTACTCCACGACTTTTTCAGAATCTTCCATAAAAAACTCCCTGTGCGGTTAGCTTTTGGATAAAATTGTTCAACATCCTTTTTACCTCATTGACCTGTTGATTAAGTTCTCTAAAATTTCTCATTTCCACCCCTTTTCAATGCTAACGGTTAAATGCTAACGGTTAAACGCTAATGGCTAACCGCACAGGTTGAAAGTTGAAAGGTTCAAAGGTCAACAAAAGAACCCTGAACCCCGAACCCAAAACCCGTTTACAGTGAATGCTCGAACAATACATCTCCATCAATATGGGCCTTGGCCAGTTCCACAAGATGCCGGTGGTGTGTAAAGAAAATGATTTGTGTTTGTTCGGCGAGTTGGGCCAGGACCTGCAAGGTGGCAACGGCCCGGTCGTCATCAAACTTGATCAGGATATCGT
>MAXM01000145.1 GCA_001751015.1 Desulfobacterales bacterium C00003106 | reverse complement strand
GTCTGTAGGTTCCACATAGTCAGTCTTAATAGCCCTTAATCAGATTTCTTCTTCGATCCTTAGGGACTCGAAAATAAATAATAGAGATTGCGCCCTGATTTTGGTTCGTATTCAAGGCGCGTCAGGGGGCGCATATCGGGATATGCAACTCTTGATGCAACGCAGAAGACGAGCCGAAAGACAAGCAAGAGTGGGGAATTATTTATTTCCACGTTCCTTAGTTATACCTCGAAAGGCCATAACTTGCGATTTTTCGCTGGCACTAAACATCAATAGCTGTGTTGCTCAGGCTTGAAATAGCTTGCTATTCCGCACCTTCGCGCCTTGCTCTTGATGCTTATTGCTCACCGAGAAAATCGCAATTTATAACCTTCCGAGGTATATCTCGAATTTTATAGAACGTTTCAGGGGGAATGGATGGCCAAAGCCAGAATTTATGAAATTGCGAAAGACCTTGGCGTAACTAACAAGGTGCTTTTGGAAAAGCTTAAGGAGATGAGTATTTCTGTGAAGAATCATATGAGCGTGCTTGATGATTCTCAGATAACAGATGTCAGGGACGCGCTTTTGGGAAAAACAGAGCAAAAACGGGTTGTCGAGGAAAAGAGGGTCAAGGCTACAGTCATTCGCAGACGGAGATTGGTTAAGAAAGCGCCGGAGTCTCTCGAAGCGCAGGAAGATATCCGGGAAGAAAAGGTTGGAGAGGTTGACTCCCCTGAACCTGAAGACAAGAAGCTCAAGATAGTCGAAGAACAGGAGTCTGATGAAAAAGCTACAGAGCAACCTGTTGAACTCAAAGAGGAAATCAATCTTGAGAAGATAGAAAAAACAACTGTTGAACGCGAAAAAGAGGAGGAAGGTGTCGCAGCCCCTCGCGAGAAACCGGTTGCAGAACCGTCAAAGCCTGAGAAAAAGGTTGAACCGAAGAAAAAAAAGAGGGGAACAGCAGCGAGGATCATTAGTATTCCCAAGCAGACACAGACAAAACCGTTGATTGCCGCCGGCAAGAAAAAAGAAAAACCGTTCCCGGCCAGGCCAGGCCAGCCCAAGGAAGATGTCGGACTTGATAAACGTGACACTGCTAAGAAGGCTAAACAGGTTGAAGCCCTGAAAAAACCAAAGAAAAAACACGTGGACATAGAAAAGGACAACAGGTTTTTCAAGAAAAAGATCACGTTCAGAAACAAAGAGGTTGTTGAAGGCGCTGCTCTCCATGCGAGAAGACCAAGAGGAAAGGGAAGAAGAAGGAAAGGCCCGGCAAAGGTCACGGGAAAGACAACGCTCATTACAACCCCTAAGGCGATCAAGCGGAGGCTCAAGATAGATGACAGCATTGTTGTGGCGGAACTGGCAAAACGGATGGGTGTGAAAGCGAAAGATCTGATCAGACACCTGATTGGATCAGGAGTAATGGCGACTATGAACCAGGCATTGGACTTCGAAACAGCGGCCCTGGTAGCGAATGAATTCGACTATGAAGTGGAAAAGGCTGTATTTGAAGAGACGAGAATAATCAGCGAGGAGGTGGACGATCCCGCAAAATTGAGACTACGGCCCCCTGTAGTGACAATCATGGGGCATGTTGATCATGGAAAGACGTCATTGCTCGATGTGATACGCAAGACTAATGTAACTTCGTTTGAGGCCGGCGGAATCACACAGCATATTGGCGCCTATTATGTTGCGGCAGGGGATAGAGGCATAGTCTTTCTGGATACTCCGGGACATGAGGCATTTACTGCTATGCGTGCGCGTGGAGCGGATATTACCGATATGGTGGTCCTGGTTGTCGCCGCGGATGATGGCGTGATGCCTCAAACAGTGGAAGCAATAGACCATTCGAGAGCGGCGGATGCGCCCATTATTGTAGCTGTAAACAAGATAGATAAACCGAATGCGGAACCGGAACGAATAAAACGTGAGTTGGCCGACCATGGGCTACAGTCGGAAGAATGGGGCGGCGATACTATCTCTGTTGAGGTATCCGCCAAGAAGGGTCAAGGGATCGATGAGCTGCTGGAGATGATTCTGCTTCAGGCTGAGGTTATGGAGCTCAAAGCAAATCCGGACAAGCCGGCCCGCGGACATGTTGTTGAGGCAAGACTCGACGTGGGCAAGGGACCTGTGGCTACAGTCCTGGTACAGAGCGGCACGTTGTATGCCGGCGATACTGTTGTCTGCGGCGTTCAGTATGGCAAGATCAGAGCCATGACGGATTCTCTCGGCAACGTCGTTGATACGGCCGGGCCGTCTATTCCCGTGGAGATACTGGGGATGTCCGGTGTTCCTATGGCCGGTGATGAATTCGTGGTGCTTGTTGATGAAAAGAAGGCGAGGCAGGTGAGTACACACCGTCTTGAAAAACAGCGTACAAAGGACCTGGCAAAGACAAGCAGGCTTTCTCTCGAAAGCCTCTATGAACAGATGCAGGATGGTGAGGTCAAGGAACTTGATATAATCATCCGCGCTGATGTGCAGGGATCAATTGAGGCATTATCCGATGCCCTTACAAAGCTGTCTTCTTCAGAGGTGAAGATTGATATTATTCATTCCGCGACCGGCACGATAGCCGAATCTGATATTATGCTTGCAGCAGCCTCGCATGCCATTGTGCTTGGTTTCAATGTCAGACCGAATTCCAAGGTGCAGGAACTGGCGAACACGGAGGGTGTTGATATCCGGTTCTATGATGTAATCTATAATGCTATCAACGACATCAAGGGGGCAATTGTCGGCATGATGGCCTCGACCTACGAGGAACATCTCTATGGGAAGGCCGAGGTGCGCGACACCTTTGTTATTCCCAAACAAGGCACCATTGCGGGCTCTTATGTCACAGAAGGGAAGATTGTCAGAAATGCACAGGTGCGGCTCCTGCGCGACGGGGTAGTGGTCTATGACGGCAGGCTCGGGTCCCTGAGACGCTTCAAGGACGATGTCAAAGAGGTTCAGTCGGGGTACGAGTGCGGTATCGGCATTACGGGCTTCAATGACATCAAGGTCGGCGACGTCATGGAAGCCTATTACGAGGAGGAAATCAAACCTAAACTGCAGGATTGATGATTTCCGGCTTTAATCGAGGATCTTCAAACAAAGCCTATGGTTGTAGGAATCGGTTCTATTTGCCTGAGAATTGCCGGGAATTCTTCTTTAAAGGGGAAACGGAAGATTGTCAAGGCAGTAGTGGGCAGGATTCGCAGTTCGTTTAACGCATCCGCCGCAGAAGTTGGGGACAATGATGTCTTGCAGCGGGCGGAAATCGGTTTTGCGCTCATTGGTAATGACAGGCGGCACATCAATTCGAAACTGGACAAGATCTTGAACATGGTCAGCGAGATGTGTGTGGCTGAGATTACCGATTCAAGCGCAGAGATCATCAGTCTATGAGAGCAGTCAAACGGAGAAGCAGGGTGTCAGGGTTGATACAGGCTGGAGTGTCGGAACTTCTGCTGAAAAAGATAAAAGACCCTCGCCTTGCACTGGTTACCATCACGAGTGTCGAGGTTAGCAATGACTTGAGGGTGGCTCATGTCTATTTTTGTGTGAGGAACAGGCCAGAGCGGGAGGAGGAAGTCAGAGCGGGCCTTGAGAGCGCTATGGGCTTTGTTCGAAGGGAAATGGGACGTTATCTGCAGCTCAGGTATGTGCCGGAACTCCGCTTCCATTATGATGAATCCTTTGATTACGGCGATCGTATTGATCGTATTTTGAGCAAGTTGCATGAAACAGGATCTGATTAGCCGGGCAGCAGCTCTAATAATGAGCAAGAACCGTTTTCTGATTGCAACTCATGTCAATCCCGACGGAGACGCCATAGGTTCTTCTCTGGCCCTTGGAGAGATATTAGGGACTATGGGAAAGGACGTGGTCTGTTATTGTGAGACACCAGTTCCTGACAGATATCTTTTTATGCCCGGTGCGTATCAATTTACAGCAGAACTTGCTGATCCGGAACAACGGGAAGTGTTTGTTGTTATTGACTGCAGTGATCTTGACCGAGCGGGAAAGGTCTTAAAGAAAAGCAGAATGCCGGAAGCCATGATCAACATTGACCATCACAGGAACAATAACATATCCGGCGGCGTGCACCTGGTCGATGAAAATGCCTGTGCATCAGCCGAACTGGTCTATCGCCTTATCGGGGAATTGAGGCAGCCGATTACACGAAGTGCGGCCTTGAATCTTTATACCGCAATCCTGACGGATACAGGGTCGTTTCGGTTTTCCAACACAAATCAAGCCGCTTTCCGGATCTCGGAAGAGATGGTAGGGTTGGGGGTTATACCTCAGGTTGTGGCACGGAAGGTCTATGGCACGTATTCCGCGGCTCGGCTGAAGCTTTTGAGCCATGTGCTCGATACTCTGGAAATATCGCCAAACAAGATGTTTGCGACCTTGACAGTTACGCTTGCAACCATGGCAAAGACAGGAACGATACGGGACGACATCAATGGATTTGTGGACTATCCCCGGTTTATTACAGGAATAGAGTTTTCAGCCCTTGTTCAGGAGGTCTCCGAAGGGAGATTACATGTAAGTCTTCGTTCTGCAGGAAATGTGAATGTGGCGAAAATAGCAGAAGAGTTTGGCGGCGGGGGACATTTCAACGCGTCGGGTTTCGAGGCAGCGGGGGATATTGATTCAATAAAAAGCCGGTTGACCAGGATTGCTGATTCAGTTGAACCGCAGGGTAGTGGGGTAGGCGGAACGAAGTGAAGCCGGGATTCATGGACGGAATTTTGTTGGTAGACAAGCCTGCCGGTATCTCTTCTGCCGGAGTCGTGGCGAGTGTGAAGCGGCTCTTGAAGGCCGGGAAGGCAGGCCACACCGGAACATTAGACCCTTTCGCGACAGGGCTGTTGGTTTGCTGTATTGACAAGGCCACCCGCCTTGCAGGAATTCTGGAATCGTTGACAAAGGTGTATGACGGTGTTTTGCGTCTCGGAGTTCGCACGGACACCCAGGATGCCACAGGAAAGGTGCTCTCGGAAGTGGCAACCCCCGCGCTCACGAGAAGCGGGGTAGAGAGTGTATGCGCACGATTCGTAGGGAGCGGAAAGCAGATCCCCCCTATCTTCTCAGCGCTGAAACACAAAGGGATTCCGCTTTATAAACTTGCCCGGTCCGGAAGGGGGATCAGGAAACCGGCCAGGCAGATAACAATATATTGGCTTGAGATACTTGAAATGGATTTGCCGGAGGTCTATTTCAGGGTTTGCTGTTCAAAGGGGACATATATTCGCGCGTTAGCTTCCGATATCGGTGATGCCCTCGGGTGCGGCGGGCATCTTGCGGATTTGAGGCGTCTTGCCTGCGGGAGGTTCAGTATCGAAGATGCCGTGACACTCGATGAAATCGCCGCCTTGTCAGAGACGGATTCCGTTGGCAGTCGAATCATAAGCATGAAGGATTCCCTTTCTGAGACGCCCGAATTGGCAGTTGACGACAAAACAGCGGCGGAGGTCCTTTCCGGACAGCTTTTGGCAAGGAGACTACTTGCCCCGTTTGAGCGAAACGGATCATCATGGCTTAAGGTGGTCAACTCACAGGAAAGGCTTATTGCAGTCATGCGTCGTGTTGAAAAAGATGGGTGCTACAGATACCATGCCGTATTTCCGCGTGGAAATGGAACTTGTCATGGATTTAACGACTCGACTCTGCGTCAGACCGCAAACAAAAAAATTGAGTTCGATAATCAAAAGGAGGAGTAAGAAGGTGCATCTAACTACGTCAGATAAGAAGGCAATTATAGACAAGTTTAAATTGCACACCCAGGATACAGGGTCGCCGGAGGTTCAGGTCGCTCTTTTGACGGCCAGAATAACTCACTTGACAGAGCACTTCAAGGTCCACAAGAAGGACCATCATTCAAGACGCGGGTTGTTGAAACTGGTAGGCAGTCGCAGAAGATTACTGAACTATCTCAAGAACAAAGACGTAGATCGGTATAAGAACGTTATTAAATCACTTTCTTTGAGAAAATAACTCCTCTGCAGTTCTATTGGAGACACGGAGAACCCCAGGAAGGAAATATTGAACATGGCACTTAGACTCAAAACTGAAGTAGGGGGAAGAACGCTTACACTTGAGACGGGACGCATAGCTAAGCAGGCAGGTGGCGCGGTTCTCGTCCAGTATGGTGATACCGTTGTCCTGGTGACATCGGTTGCTGCAAGAAGGATCGTGGAAGGGATCGATTTTGTGCCTCTTACAGTCGAATATATGGAGAAGGGATATTCAGCAGGCAGGATTCCGGGGAACTACTTCCGCCGGGAGATGGGAAGGCCGAGTGAAAAAGAGACCCTGACTGCGCGCATCATAGATCGTCCTATCCGTCCTCTTTTCCCAAAGGATTACCGGCATGAAACCCAGATTATCGCCACTGTGTTGTCAATGGACAAAGAGAATGATCCTGATGTTCTTGCCCTGATTGGGGCGTCCGCGTCTCTTGAACTGTCCGACATGCCGTTTCAAGGGCCTGTGGCTGCAGTGAGGGTCGGAAAGATCAGCGGGGAACTGAGGATCAATCCTCCCATCGATCAGTGGAATTCGAGCACCATCAATCTTATCGTAGCGGGAACTGAGGATGCAGTAGTCATGGTGGAAGGAGGCGGCAAGAACGTCAAGGAATCCGAGATGCTGGAAGCGATTTTCTTCGGACATAACGAGATGCAGCCGATACTCAAGGTTCAACGGGAACTGAGAGAGGCAGCCGGCAAGCCGAAACGGGAAATAGCGCAGCCTGAAAGGGACGAGACCCTGACTTCAGAGGTCGAAAAGATCGCGCTCCCTCAGATCCGGGAAGCAATTGGCGTATCCGAAAAGCTTGAGAGAGAAGCAAGGCTGGCGAAAATCAAAGAAGATCTTGTAACGCGTCTTACGGAGACATGGGAAGACAAAAAAACGGAGATAGAACAGGGCTTTCATAAACTGGAAAGACGCGTGATACGTGACCTGGCATTAAAAGAGGGAAAGCGTATTGACGGCCGCGGCTTTGACGAGGTTCGGAATATCTCCTGTGAGATCGGGCTCCTTCCGAGGGTGCATGGTTCTTCTCTTTTTACACGTGGAGAAACTCAGGCCATCGGGACCGTGACGCTTGGCTCCGCTGGAGACGAACAGCGTATGGAGACGCTGAACGGAGATATTACCAGGGCCTTTATGCTGCATTATAATTTCCCCCCTTATTGCGTGGGAGAAGCAAGACGTATGATGGGGCCTGGACGGAGAGAGATCGGACACGGGGCCCTGGCCACAAGGGCGCTCGAAAAGATACTGCCGTCGCCGGAAGAGTTTGCGTATACTATCCGGATTGTTTCCGAGATTACCGAATCAAACGGTTCTTCTTCAATGGCAACGGTATGCGCCGGAAGTCTGGCCTTAATGGATGCGGGGGTTCCGGTGAAAGCGCCCGTGGCCGGTATCGCTATGGGGCTCATGAAAGAGGGAGACACCGTAATCGTTTTGTCCGACATCCTTGGTGATGAAGATCACATGGGGGATATGGATTTCAAGGTTGCGGGGACGCGTGAAGGGATTTGCGCCCTTCAGATGGATATCAAGATTGACGGTCTGACAAAGGATGTTCTCGAAAAGGCGCTGGAGCAGGCAAGCAAAGGGAGATTGTCTATTCTCGACAGCATGGCCGAGACCATAAAAGGGCCGAATTCCGAGATGTCGCCGCATGCGCCAAAGGCATTCGCCCTCAAGATCAATCCCGGCAAGATACGGGACATAATAGGGCCGGGAGGAAAGATAATACGAGGCATTCAGCTTGAGACCGGGGCGCGCATCGATGTGGACGACACCGGGTCTGTCAAGATCATGGGGGACACTGAAGAATCCGCAAAACAGGCCCTCAAGATGGTTGAAGATATTGTTCAGGAGGCTGAAGTTGGCGCTATGTATGATGGAACTGTTCGGAAGATAATGGATTTTGGGGCGTTTGTGGAGATTTTTCCGGGGACTGACGGCCTGGTTCATATATCTCAACTCGATTTCAAGCCTGTGCATAAGGTCACGGATATCCTGAAGGAAGGAGATAAAGTAAGAGTCAAGGTGCTTGAAGTGAACCGGGACGGCAAGATCAGACTGAGCCGAAAGGCCGCTCTTGCGGCAGAAGGAAAGAAAAATTGAACAGGGTGGAAAAAACGGAACTGAAAAACGGCGTCCGCATCATTACTGAGCGGATGCCCAATGTTCGTTCCGTCTCAATGAGCATCTGGGTGTATGCGGGTTCACGCGATGAGAATCCCGACGAAAACGGGGTTTCTCATTTCATTGAGCACATGATCTTCAAGGGCACGAAAAGACGTTCCGGTTTTCAGATTGCAAAAGACTTTGACGCCATCGGCGGTATGTCAAACGCATTCACTTCCAAGGAGTCTACATGTTTTCATGCAAAGGTGATGGATACGCACCTTGACATTATGGTGGACCTCCTTTCAGATATCTTTCTCAATTCCATTTTTGATGGCCGGGAGATAGAGAGGGAGCGCCAGGTTATCCTGCAGGAAATAGCGATGATGGAAGATACGCCGGATGATCACATTCACACGCTCCTTGCCGAGGCTTTCTGGGGTGGCAATCACTCTCTCGGCATGTCCATTTTAGGGACTGAGGATACAGTGTCAGCCCTCAATGCGGAGGCCATAAACCACTATCTTGAGAGGACCTATCTGCCGGACAGGATAATCATTGCCGCGACCGGCAACATAAACCATTCTCAATTTATTGATATGCTTCAGGGTTCTTTTGCGCATATTTCCAGGAAGGCGCAATTCCCGGAAAGGGTCCTCCCTGAAACACGTTCTGTTGTTGCGACCTATCCCAAGGATCTGGAACAGGTGCATGTATGTATTGGCACAAAGGGGCTCAGCGTGACGGCCCCCCGGCGATATGAGATCTCCCTGCTGAATATCATATTGGGAGGAAGCATGAGTTCGAGATTGTTTCAGGAGGTCAGGGAAAATCGAGGTTTGGCCTATTCCATATTTTCCTTTCAATCGCCCTATGTTGACACCGGAATGCTCGGAATATACGCCGGGACAGATGAAAAATCAATCGATGAGACCCTGTCAATAATTTCAGAACAGATAACGCTGATGAAAAAAAGGCCTGTTAAAGAAGAAGAACTTGGCGCTGCAAAGGAACATTTCAAAGGGGGCCTCTATCTCGCCGCAGAAAGTACGGACAACCGGATGAACAGACTGGCGCAAGGTGAATTCTATTTTGGTCGATATGTTTCCCTGGAAGAAGTGATGCAAGGCCTTGAAAAGGTGACTTCCGGTGATATACAGGCAATGGCTGATGAAATATTTGAGGAAAGATATATGTCGTCTGTCTTTCTCGGGCCCGTGCAGGGCAAGGACAGAGTCTACAGGGAGGCTTTCAGGTTTTGAAGCTATCGATCGAGATCCGCAAGGTTCGCCCGGACGAAGACGCTGATATCCCTTTGCCAAGATATATGACGCGAGATGCGTCGGGGATGGATATATATGCTGCTGTCAGGGAGTCGGTAGAGTTGTCGCCAGGAGAGATCGTACTGGTTCCGACAGGTCTTGCCATGGCCGTGCCGCCGGGTTTTGAAGCGCAAATTCGTCCTCGCAGCGGCCTTGCCGTAAAGCATGGAATCGGTCTCATTAATTCGCCCGGGACAATAGATTCAGATTATCGGGGAGAGGTGGGAGTTGCCCTCATCAACCTCGGAAGGAGTCCATATACCATCAGACGGGGTGACCGAATTGCTCAAATGGTGATACAGAAGGTCTTTCAGGCAGAACTGAAAGAGGTGAAGGCCCTGGACAAAAGCTCGAGGGATACAGGCGGATTCGGGCATACAGGAATCTGATTCAGATGTCGAGGCGCCCGCATGGCAAGGCGCGAGGAGGGCGAATAGAGGTCTATTTAACCGACGAGCAACGCAGCCATACGGGATGGATCGGCGCATCAAAATGTGAAGTTATTTTTGAGTGAGCCCCTTATGATCGAATTGAATAGACACCCCGGCCTTTTTTTTCAATTTTTTCCTGCTTCAAGAGCCTGAAGCAGGCATTTGAGATCTGTTTGCTTTCGATCCCCATTGTTTTTCTTAATTCCCCAACCGTGATACCTGTAGGCGAACTCTGTATAAGACCAAGGACTTCTTCCGTAACAGTTTTGCGTCCGGATGTTGTTGTTGCTGATGCGGCCTTCTTTTCCTTTGCTTGTTTTCTATGAGACGGTTTTTTTCCTGAAAGGGGCTCTGCCGGTTTTTTTATGATAACTGTTTCTTCCTTGTTTTCTGCTTTTTCCGGCATTCTCTTTGCTATTACTTTTTCTGTGACCCGCAATACAACGATCAGCTCCCTGACAGTCCAAAGCGCGGGAACCTTTATGATCTGAAGAGCGGTGTCGCACACCCGTTTGACGATTTCCATAATCTGCCCCATTTTTCTGTTGATAATTTATGATTTCGTAAAAAGTCCTTGATCTCAAACAGATATTAGTTATTGCAACAAAAATAACCATTTGATAGTATATAGTTTTTTTCTTCGTAGAGCAAGCTTTTTTATGACTCTTTTCGTGCTCCAAGTGCCCCGTTCCCGTTCCTAACTGTGGGGTTTAGGCGTTATGCCCCATCAATATAATCCGCTTGACATATTACCCTCTCCGTAATAGCATTTATACAT
>MAXM01000144.1:2867-3120 GCA_001751015.1 Desulfobacterales bacterium C00003106 | reverse complement strand
GATAATAGATATGAACGGACATTGGAAATGATAGAGATTTGCGACTTAACTGTTGGGTATGGCAAAAAAAGTGTTGTCGTTAATATTAATCAGGAAATTTCAAAAGGAGAATTCATATCTCTTTTGGGACCAAATGGCTCGGGGAAGACGACAATATTAAGGACCTTGTCAAGGCTTCTTTCGCCGATCAAGGGAGTTGTAAAGATCAATGGCCGGGAATTAGACGCTTTTAAGCAGAATGAACTGGCAAAAA
>MAXM01000144.1:0-2851 GCA_001751015.1 Desulfobacterales bacterium C00003106 | reverse complement strand
GTCAGTAGTTCTGACTCAACGAATAAATCCGGGACTGGTAACAACGCGTGAGTTTGTTGCGCTTGGACGATATCCGCACACCGGATTTCTCGGCCGTCTGACCGAACAGGATAGACTCAAGACAGATGAAGCGCTTGAAATGGTAAGCGCCAATGGACTGGCAGGCCGGTATTTTGGTGAACTGAGCGATGGAGAAAAACAGAAAATTGTTTTGGCAAGAGCGCTGGCACAGGAACCTGAGATTATGATTCTTGATGAACCGACACTTCATCTTGATTTGAAGCACAAGATTGAAGTTATGTCGATCCTGCAGAAATTTTGCAGAGAAAAAGGGATCACGGTGATTGTGTCACTGCATGACGTGGATATCGCCCTCAGGGTATCTGATAAAGTCATTATGGTTAAAAACGGAAAGATTATGGTTTGGGGCCCGCCGGAAGAAGTTTTAGAGGCAGAAACGGTATCTGAACTCTATGATCTTGATTCAGCAAGGTTTAATAAATATCTGGGAACCATAGAGGTAAAAAGCAATTGTAGAAACGGCTCCGTCTATGTGGCTGCAGGGGGAGGGAAAGGAACGGGCATCTTTCGTTTGCTGGCAAAGCATGGCTTCAATATTTCAACCGGGGTAATTCATGAAAATGATATTGACTTTCATGTGGCAAAGGGAGTCGGCGCTGAGGTGATCAAGGAAAAGCCTTTTGTTGCTCTTGGAATGGGAAACTATATCAGGGCAGTAAACATCATGGAGAAAGCTGATTGTATTGTAGATACCGGATTCCCTGTACACGAGTTGAACAAACTAAATGCAGATGTGATTCGTCACGCCCTCAAACTGGGCAAAAAGGTTTTTACCATCAGGAAGAGGGAGAATGCCGAGCTTTTGTTCGGGGCATCCTCCCGGAATCTGATATTTTGCAAGGATGAACTATCGGTTTTGGAAGAAATTCACTCACGAACACAGCCAAAAAGGAGACTTTAGGACGATGGGCATATTCAAGATGGTCATGATGTTATTTGTTCTGATTTCATTTTCAGTTATGCCGATAATTGCTTTGGCTGAAGAAGCTGCCCTGAAACAAGAGGTTGGGGAGGAAAAGACAGCGGTTGAAATGGAAGAGATGGTGGTCTCCGCCACGCGAACCTCGGAGAAAAAGACCAATCTTCCACAGGTAGTGACTATTATTTCAAACAAAGACATCAAAAGAACGGTGGCTGTTGACTTAACAGATATTCTGAAAAAAACCTCCGGTGTTGATGTAATCCAGTATCCAGGGGCGCTTTCCGGTATCAGCATCAGGGGGTTCAGGCCGGAGTTTTCCGGCACTACAAAACACAGTCTGTTACTGATCGACGGCCGGCCGGCCGGAGCAACCAACCTGGCTACGATTCCTATTGATAACATCGAGCGTGTTGAAGTGGTTAAAGGTCCGGCCTCTGCCCTTTACGGTTCCGAGGCCATGGGCGGGGTAATCAATATCATTACAAAAAAATCCCTGGGAAAAATCAAAACCTCGCTGACTGTGGGCGGCGGCAGTTTTGATACCTGGAAGGCCAATGTCGCCACCGGCGGTAACATTACTGACAGCTTTGATTTTGACCTGAATGTCAGCACCCATAACCAGAACGATGACCTTTGTATGGGAAACGGCGATAAACGGCCCCATACCGCATTTAAAAAGCATTACGGCGCCATGAGGTTGGGGTCGGACTTTGCCGAAAACTGGCGCATGGACATAAAAGGTGACTGGTTCGCCGGCAGAGACATTGAAACCCCTGGAGATATTTTTTATGAGGAGGACAGACAAAGCAGTAAAGACATTGATCGTTATGGGGGCGACGCAAAGATCTTCGGATTAATCGGAGAAGATAATGAAATCAACCTGACTCTTTACACTTCAAGAGAGGAAAGTGAATACCTCAAGGAATATGCTGGCACTACGCCGTATAAAAGCTCTGCAAGCACTATCGACTGGATTGGCGGACAGCTTCAGGACACATATCGCTTGGGCGCACATAGTGTCACATTAGGGCTTGATTATCAGCTTATCGAGGAAGAATCAAGGTCCTGGAACTCTGATGGAACGCGAAAGGCTCCTTATCGTCCTGACAGTGAACGCGAGACATTGGGTTTTCTTGCCGAGGCCATGCTGAAGTTCTTTGATGATCGTCTGATCACCACTCTGGGCGGACGATATGACACTATAGCATTAACGACCAAAGAGACCCCGTATAAGACAGATTTTACACCTGGCACAGAAGACTTTGACACTTTTAACCCAAATGCAGGCCTGAAATTTTTTGTTACTCGGCAGTGGCAGGCACATACTACCATAGGCCGGGCATTTATTACTCCCAATGCATATCAGATGGCGGGTTATTCTGAAACAGAAGTCGGCGAGGTGACAATGGTTACCAGGGGCAACCCTGACCTTGATCCTGAAAAGAGCATTACCTGGGATGCGGGAATCAGCTTTGACAAAAAGGCATGGGGTCTTTTTGCGGACATCACCTATTTCATGACCGATGTGGATAACAAGATCGAAAAGGTGAAGGTAAGCTCAACTGAAAAAACCTATGAAAACACTCAGGAGGCAGAAATCCGCGGATTGGAGGGAGAATTTTCCTTTGATGTAGGCATACCGGCTGACTGGGAGTCTTCTCTGCGTTTATTTGCCAACTTTACAAAGCTGCTCAAGGCTGAGGAAATACTATCAACCGGCAAACGGGATATTCATAACGTAGCTGATATCAAGGTGGGTTACGGCCTGGAATATGATGATGGCCATTTTGTTAACGGCAGAATTACTGCCCGCTATGTAGGACACATGAAAGACACAGACTGGGTAAC
>MAXM01000143.1:332-13255 GCA_001751015.1 Desulfobacterales bacterium C00003106 | reverse complement strand
GACTGAAACGGTGTGAGATCGAACCGATCGTGACCGCTCTTAGGGAAAGCGGATATGAAGCAACTGACAATTATTAAGCATTACCGCGTATCAACCGGATTTTTTTCATGAAATCAGACGCACGCTTGAGGTCTACCGGATTTCGCCAGTCGCCCTCCTTTTTGAAGAAGCTTCCCACGATCGCTCCATCTGAGGTTGGGAAAAGTTCATCCATGTTATCAATGGACAGACCGCTCCCGACAAGAACCGGAATCCTGACGGTTTCTTGAATATCTTTTATGTCTTCCGCCAAAGGGGCCGAACCGGTCTTTGAGCCTGTTACGATTACCGCGTCACCACCGGAGTTTTCCACATCACGCGCCTGTTCCTTGAGAGACCGGTCCGACAGGATATAGTGACTTCCGTGCTTCACATGAAAGTCCCCAAAGATCATGATGTCATCCGCTTTCAGGGATGCCCGGTATCGGAGGGCCTCAGGTCCGGCCGCTTCGATAATGCCGCTGTTTGAGACATAGGCATTCGCCAGCTCAAAGGCGCGCACCCACTTTGCACCCACCCCGACAGCCACGGCTAAGGCCTGACACACTCCGTTGATGTGGCAGTTGATCCCCACAGGTATTCCGACCTTACGCACAAGAAAACCTGCCGCTGCTGCCAGTCCGGCAACAGTTTCCGGCCCTATGGACGCAGGTTTCAGATACGGCAGATCCCATATATTTTCAACCTGGAGACCGTCCACGCCCGCCTCTTCGAGCATGACAGCGTCTTGCTGCGCCCGCTCAAAGACCCTGTCCATACCCCCTGCTGCATAAAGCGGGGAGCCAGGGAGGGGAAGGAGGTGAACCATCCCTATGACAGGTTTTTCCGTATCAAACAGTTCCTTGAATATTTTCATAACAACCTTTCAGGAAAGCAATGTTGCAAAAATCCGAAAAATGGAAGATCAGATCAACCGGTATCGGTGTAGACCAAATCAGAATATCTGTCAAGATCCGTAACAAGATTGCGCCCGGGCGCGAGGAGAGCTCTTGTGGAATGTTGAGGGGGAAAAGATGAAGAACGCGATCTTTGAAGGAGGGGAAAACGCTGCTTCTGCGATTACGCGCATGCGCACCGGAAGGCTTGCCTGACCGGGGGTCAGCGTGTTGGGTTCAAGAGCTTGCAAATCTGCATTGTAAGAGTGGTAAGATAGGCAATCGTGCTGTATACAAAAAGCTCATAATATTTGCATATCGAAATAGAGAGCTTCTTGTTTATTCCCTTTTCCACCATTCGGCAATAGACATGAAGAGGATTTAGGCGGTGTTGAATTGCTAACATTTTGTCTGTCATGATGACCTCCTGTACTAATGTTTCACAGCGTTGTCTTGGAAGTCTTATGTCAGCAAAAAACATGCCATATAGGCCTGTAGTCATGCAATCTTATGTGATTAAGGAGGGTTAAGGAACGGAAAAACAAAGGTCTGTTTTTTTGGGTAAGAAGAAGTTGTGAAATGGGTTGCATCTCATGAGCAGCAAAGGTATATTTGCTATGGAATAACCTTGCAGATATTTCGTCATAGGTTTTTTCACTGGTCCGCGATTGGTCTTGTTGACTATACCTCGAAAGGCCATAACTTGCGATTTTTCGCCGGCACTAAACATCAATAGCTGTGTTGCTCAGGCTTGAAATAGCTTGCTATTCCGCGCCTTCGCGCCTTGCTCTTGATGCTTATTGCTCACCGAGAAAATCGCAATTTATAACCTTCCGAGGTATATTTCACTTTGAGAGGAGGATCCAATAGTGAAAAGAAGCATTATTACATTAGGCCTTGTTTTTATGTGTATTGTGTCCCCGGCCCTGCTGACTGATACGGCTCAATGCGAACAACGAGACGCAATAGATTCTTTCCGGGTCTTTCCGGTAGGGAAAGTAAAAAAAGCCTCGGGAACTACCACGATTGAGATTTACGACAAGTATGCTGACGCCCTTTCAGGCTTGAACAGGTTTTCTCATGTCGTAGTGCTCTACTGGTTTGACAAGAATGATACACCTGAAAGGAGGAGGACTTCACGTGTTCATCCACGACGTAATCCGAGCAATCCCTTGACAGGAGTATTTGCCACTCGTTCCCCTCGCAGGCCCAACCTCATCGGTCTCTCTGTCTGCAAGATACTGTCCGTGGAAAAAAACATCGTCCGGATTGATTCCATTGATGCCTTCCATGATACCCCGGTGTTGGACCTCAAACCATATCTTCCTCGTATGGATACGGTTCAGGGGTCATTTGGCCCGCAATGGGCGGAATGAAGCAATCCTTCACACAGGGCCGGCACACACAGGGCGAGCCCTAAAGCGCTTGGATCAACGCCGCCATCTCTCGAACAGCTCTGTCAAGACCTACCATGACCGCCCTCGCAACAATGCTGTGCCCAATACTGAATTCATCGATCTCGTTGAGGCCCTTAAATGTCTTGATCGTATCATAGCCAAGTCCGTGTCCGGCATTGACTCCCATCTTAAGCTCGTGGGCTGCCTTTGCGGCATTGACTATTTTCCGGAAGTTTTCTTCCCGCGACCGGACGGTCTCAGCGTCACAGAATGCCCCTGTGTGTATCTCGACCATGTCTGAATCGATCTTGTGAGCCGTCTCTATCTGATCCGGATCAGGATCTATGAAGACGCTGACAGAGATTCCGCTGTCATGAAGCCTGGTTATTGTTTCTTTAACATGGTCTCGATGCACGAGAAGGTCGAGTCCTCCTTCAGTGGTCAGTTCCTCGCGTTTTTCGGGCACCAGCGTTACGAGATCCGGCATGACTTCAAGTGCAACAGCGACCATGGCCTTTTCAGCCGCCATCTCCAGGATCAATTTGGTCTGAACCGTCTTCCGGATGATGCTGACATCCCTGTCATTAATGTGACGCCTGTCTTCCCTTAAATGCACCACCACACCATCGGCGCCTGCCAATTCGACCAATGCGGCCGCGGTAACAGGATCGGGATATGCAGCCTGACGCGCTTCCCTCAGTGTAGCGACATGATCGACATTCACAGCCAAACCCGCCATATTTGTTTCCTTCCTATGATTGTACCTAAAGTGAGCGGTTCCAGGTTCAGGGTTCAAAGGTTATAGTCTGTTCAACCCAGGTTGTAACAAACGCTTTAATGCGATTTCTTTTGTCTCCATTTCCCTGGCCTCTTTGTCCGTCTTTTCATGATCAAAGCCTATAAGATGCAGGATGCCATGTATCAGAAGTTCAGCAAACCGGTCTTCGAGCCGCATTCCGCCAATTTTACTCTCTTTGTCCGCGGTCTCAACTGAGACAACCACGTCCCCGAGAAGCGCCGGATTAATATCCTTGAATGCCCCTTCCTGCATTGAAAAGGCAATCACATTTGTGGGACCGGACCTTCCAAGATATTCCCTGTTTAACCGCGCTATCTGTGCGTCATCCACCACAACGATTGACAGTTCTGCGTCAGGACATTCCAAGGCGTCTAAGATGGTCTCTGTCTTCTTCCTGATCTTGTTTTCGCTTATCGGGTATATCTTTTGCCTGTTGTCTATCAGTATCTCCATTATGCATCTTTCCGTTAACCGACACTTCGGGATATTCCACGCGGTGGTGATAGATGCCGTTAAGTGTCTTGTTGAAGCTCTTGGCGATCTCGTTCAGGTCCTTCAGCGTGAGGTTGCATTCATCCAATTGACCGTCCAAAAAGACCTTATTGATCATCTTTTGCAGGTGCCCTCTGATACGGGACGGCGTCGGGTTTTCCAGGGTGCGGGATGCTGCTTCAACAACGTCTGCCAGCAAGACCAGGGCCGCCTCTTTTGTCTGAGGCTTGGGGCCGTTATATCTGAAGTCATCGATGGTGACGGCGTTTTCTCCCTTGATCTTCTTCGCCTTTTCATAGAAAAAACCGATCAGGCCGGTGCCATGATGCTGCTCTATCGCATCAGTAATCGCTTGGCCCAGCTTATGTTCCCTGGCCATTTCCACCCCTTGTTTTACATGCGCTATCAGGATCAGGCTCGACATGGAAGGGGCGAGTTTGTCGTGCCTGTTTTCAGGTCCCGGCTGATTCTCAATAAAATAAAGAGGTTTGGAGATCTTGCCAATATCATGGTAATAGCCGATGACCTTTGCAAGAAGCGGGTTTGCGTTGATTGAGGCAGCGGCAGCCTCTACCATGTTGCCTACGATGACGGAATGATGATAGGTCCCGGGCGCTTGCAGCATGAGCTTGCGGAGTACGGGGCGGTCCAGATTGGCCAATTCCAGGAGTTTGATATCCGTGGTGTAATGAAAAGCCATTTCCATGAGCGGCGCAATCCCTGTTGTAATGATACCGCTTGTCGCGCCGCCGATAAACCCGAAGAGCAAGTCCTGGAGAAACCTGTACGAAAAAAGGGACCCTTGATGCATATCAAGAGCGAGAATAATAATCAGATTTACGAGTCCGACCTTCAGTCCCGCCTTTATGAGGACTCCGCGTTCCCTGCAGCTTTTCGTCCAATAGGCAGCCATTATGCCGCTTGTGAGAAAATATATGAAATAATCGAATCTGTTTTCAAATAGAAAGGCCGTAAAAAATGCCATGACAAGCGCAAAGGAGACCGCTACTTGCCTCCCAAGGAAGAGGCAGACGGTCATAGCGCCTGCCGCAACCGGCACCGCGAAAAAGAGAGAAGACGCGGCAAGGGAATAAGCGCCACCCTGGCTTATCGCTTCTGCCAGCGAAACAGAGATCTTGCTCAATATGAATATTCCTGCGATCATAACGGCCAGGAAAAGAAGTTCCTTGTTTTTGCCGGGCGTCTCTTCTTCTCTATTGAGGTGAGTTACAACCAGCACTCTCAATACGACGCAAAAAAGGAGGATGAGACCGAAAATCGTGGATAGCAGGCGTCCTTTGCTCCTGTCTGACCGCAGCGCCTCCACCTTGAGGATGTGATGAGGTTCTACCCTTTCTCCTTCCCTCAATAGCATCTCGCCTTTTTTTATCTGGGAAAAGACCTCGTTGACCTCGTTGGCTGCCGCCTGTTTCCGTTCTTCAGTTTCGTTCTTATTCAACGTCAGATTAGGCTGAATCAACCTCTGTGCGAGGTCTATGACAACAGACCGCAGGGGGTAACTGAATTTCTTAAACTCAGTGTTTCCGCTTGTTTTTATGACCTCTCTTGCCTGGCTGAGGCTGTAAAACATCTGGAGGTCCCGAACAACGGTTTCCACCTTTGATCTGATCCTGCGAATCGTAATACCTTTGTTTCGTTCGGTCCAAAGGCCGGCATTGGCGATCATGCCGCTGTGCAAAACGCCGCGAAGCAGGGAGATGATCGAATTTTCCACGGTCCTGGAAAAATTGTTCTTTTCAAGAATTGTATATGCCTCGTCACTGACCTCTATTCCAAGGGTCTTCTCAAAGGCTTCCTTATGCTCCCAAATCTGGTCGTGGACGGAGAATGCAGGTTCGGCAGCCGTGCCTGTCTTGCGGGTCTCCGGCGTTGCGTGGGGCCGTTGATCGAGAAGGTTGCGAACCAGTTGGAAAGCCTCGTCGATACGATAACTCAAGTCCCGTATGAGCGCCTTATCAAAGTCATAAACCGTTAAGACGGAACGGACGGACTCCTGCCGTTTTTCTGCTGTGGCGGCTTCATCTTTTACGAGAAAATCCCTTGGCGCCTTGATATCGCGTTCGGCTATGTCTCCGTTTTTGTAGCTGTGGACGGGGAGCAGGATGTTGGGAAATAGCAAGAGAGTGATCAGAAAACTGATTCCGATAAGTAAGAGCGGTCCGACCGGGTGTCTGGTGAACAGGTTTGAGAGAGGTTCCAACACATTCGGTTTTTTCCGGCTTTTTCTATTGTCGGTACCCATTATTTCCTTTTTCTAAGATCCAGGTCTTCATACGCCGTTATGATATCCTGGACCAACTTGTGCCGGACAACATCACGCTTTGAAAAATATATGCAGGATATCCCCTTGACTTGCTGCAGTATATTTTTTGCCTCAATAAGACCCGAAATTGTCCCATTGGGGAGATCGATCTGAGTGATATCACCAGTGATAACGGCCCTGGAGCCAAACCCCAAGCGCGTCAGGAACATCTTCATCTGTTCCGAGGTCGTGTTCTGCGCCTCGTCTAAGATAACAAAAGAGTTATTCAAGGTGCGGCCCCGCATAAATGCAAGGGGAGCCACTTCAATTACTCCCTTTTCAATGAGGCGGTTCGCCTTTTCAAAATGCATCATATCGTGGAGGGCGTCGTAGAGTGGTCTGAGATAAGGATTTACCTTTTCATAGAGGTCCCCCGGCAAAAAACCGAGACTTTCACCGGCCTCCACAGCGGGACGGGCCAGGACAATCCGCCTCACCTTTTCCCGGGTCAGATAAGAAGCCGCCATGGCCATTGCAAGATATGTCTTGCCGGTGCCCGCCGGACCGATGCCGAATACTATGTCAAAGGAACGGATGGCGTCAATATACTCCTTCTGAGCCAGACTCTTCGGAGTAATGGGTCGCTTTTTGGAGGCGATAAAGACGGTATCCAGGAATATGTCCTTTAATCCGGCCCTGTGGTCAGCCTTCAGGATACGAATGGCGAACTCGATATCGGTCGGGTAGAGGGGGTATCCTTCCGTGACAAGCCCATAGAGTTCGTAGAGGATCTTTCGGGTCAATTCAACCCCAACAGGATCACCTTCTATTTCTACATCGGTTCCTCTTGTATGAATCCTGGCGCCGATAGCTGTTTCGATCAGGTGAAGATGTGTGTTGAATTCCCCGAAGAGGGCGCGGACAAGCGTATTGTCCTTAAAACTGATCTTTTCGGCAATATCTTCGGTCGGTCTGTCTCTTGCGGGCTTGGTCATTGCTTAGGTCGCTTCCCTTTTTCTAAAAAAAGGGGTATACTGTATCCCGATAAAGGAAATGTTTGCTCAAAAATCGCTCAATTTAGTTTCAATCAAGTCAAAGCCTATCAGAAGGCAAAAAAGGAGTCAAGTCTCTCACAGACGAAGAGATGGAGGATGTAGATGAAAAAGATGTCACCTGTCTTGCATAACGGTCCAGCCCACCTTGGACTCGACATAGGGTCTGTCAGCGTCAATACCGTTCTGATTGATTCAGAAAAAAATGTAGTCTTTGATGACTATACCAGGACCAAGGGAGACCCCTTGAGAACGACCGCAGAGGTCCTTGCCGGACTTCTTTTGTCCGTGCCTTGCGAGAACATAGTTTCATGTTCAATTACGGGCACAGGCGGGCTTTTGGTCGCCAGTCAGTTAAAAGCGGCCTTTGTCAACGAGATCATTGCCCATGCCAAGGCGGTTGAGTGGTTTCATCCGGAGGTAAGGACGATCATTGAGATGGGAGGCGAAGACGCCAAGTTGATACTCGTGGACCAAAAGGGAATGGGTGAACTCGCGGTGGATGACTTTGCGATGAACACCTTGTGCGCGGCAGGCACAGGTTCTTTTCTGGACCAGCAGGCCCACAGGCTCGGATACACGATAGAAGAATTCAGCTCACTCGCCCTGAGATCAAAAACACCGCCACGGATTGCCGGTCGATGCAGCGTCTTTGCAAAGACCGACATGATACACCTGCAACAAGGGGCTGTCCCGGATTACGAGATCATTGCCGGTCTCTGCTTTGCTATGGCGCGAAACCTGAAAAGCAACATAGGCAAAGGAAAGAAATTCATACCACCTGTCTGTTTCCAGGGGGGTGTGGCGGCCAATCTTGGTGTAAGAAGGGCCTTTGAATCAGTCCTGAATCTGGCTTCCGGCGAACTGATCATACCCGAACATTTGTTTTCCATGGGCGCTATAGGCGCCTCACTCATGAGCATGGAGAACACGCAGGCCATGAGGGCTTTTCAGGGCATAGAACGTCTTAAGGATTATATTGACAACCATGTGTCTGCGGCAAAACGTCTCCCGCCTCTCTCAATCAGGGAAAAGGAAAAGGAGGCTGGCCCCGGCAGCGAGACGGGAAAAGCGGGTGAGGCCGCTCGTGACGGCCGGATCGATGTATATCTCGGGCTGGATGTCGGTTCCATCAGCACCAATGTTGTCTTGATAGACAGCCGAAA
This sequence comes from Desulfobacterales bacterium C00003106, assembly GCA_001751015.1. Classification (GTDB taxonomy): domain Bacteria; phylum Desulfobacterota; class Desulfobacteria; order Desulfobacterales. The sequence continues at coordinate 5,172 of MAXM01000143.1, read as the reverse complement.
GAACCTTGTCGCAAAGACCTATCTGATGACGGCCGGCCGCCCCCTTGAGGCCGTACAGAAGGGGCTTTCAATTATCGGCGAAAAATGGGCGGACCGCGTGCGTGTGATGGGGGCCTCCACTACCGGGTCAGGGAGGTATCTGACGGGTGACTTTATCGGGGCGGACATTATAAGAAATGAGATCACTGCCCAGGCAACCGCAGCCGCAGACATAGACCCTGAAGTGGACACAATATTCGAGATAGGGGGTCAGGATTCAAAGTACATAAGCCTTGATAAGGGCGTGATCGTGGATTTCATGATGAACAAGGTCTGCGCGGCAGGGACCGGCTCTTTTCTTGAAGAGCAGGCCGAAAAACTCGGGATCTCGATCAGGGATGAATTCGGCGCGCTTGCTCTTTCTTCAAAGGACCCGGTCCGCCTCGGTGAAAGATGCACTGTGTTTATGGAATCGGACCTGGTTCATCATCAACAGCAGGGGTGCGCAAGAGACGACCTTGTGGCGGGTCTCAGCTATTCAATTGTGGAAAATTACCTCAACCGCGTGGTTGAAGACCGGCGTGTCGGAAACCGGATATTCTACCAGGGGGCTACAGCTCAAAACAAGGGTATTGTCGCGGCGTTTGAACATGTTACGGGCAAACCGATCACGGTCCCAGCGGACTGCGACGTGACAGGGGCCATCGGGGCCGCTCTCCTTGCCATGAAAGAGCGGGACTGGAAGGAGAGTGGATTTAAGGGATTTGAATTGAGCAAATCCGTATATACGATAAAGTCATTTGAGTGTAAGCATTGCCCTAACAGGTGCGAAATACGCAAGGTGACGATAGAAGGAAGCAAGCCGTTTTTTTATGGAAGCCGGTGCGAACGCTATGAAAAGGCGGAGAAAAAGACCGGGGGAGAGCAAATACCCGACCTTTTCAAGGAACGGGAGACATGGCTCCTTGAGACACCGTTTCAAGAGGTGACAAGGACGGGGAAGCGAGGACGGATAGGGATACCTCGGACCATGTTTTTTCTTGAGCTGATGCCTTTCTGGGTCACGTTTTTTGAGGCCCTGGGATATACCGTGGTTATTTCCGAGCAGACCAACAAGAGACTGATCGCAAAGGGCGTGGAACGGATGGTGGCTGAAACCTGTTTTCCGATCAAGGTGGCTCACGGTCATATCCTCGATCTGATCAGCAAGGGGATCGATACTATTTTTCTTCCCCATATCGTTGATTTGAAAAAACAATCTCCGGATTTCGAGTTCAGCTATATCTGTCCTTATAGCCAGGCCCTTCCCTATATAGTCCATTCCGCAATCAATTTCAAAAAACTCGGTGTTCATCTGATCCAGCCTGTCCTCTATTTCGGCCGGGGGTATGGGCAGCTTCTAAGGGGGCTCAAGCGTCTCGGAGGCAGACTCGGCATCTCGTCGGCCGAGATCCGCAGGGCAACGGAACAGGCCGAAGCAGCCCAGGAACGGTTCTATCTCAGGATGAGTCATCGCGGGTCGGAGATCCTTTCAGGGCTCAGGCCGGAACAAAAGCTAATGGTTGTGGTAAGCAGGCCTTACAACGGATATGACCCGGGGATTAATCTGAATCTGCCAAAAAAACTCAGGGATCTGAATACACTCGCTATTCCTATGGATTTTCTCCCACTTGACATGGCCTCAGACTCATTAGACGTAAAGTGCCACTACTGGAAATTCGGTCAAAAGATCATGAGCGCAGGGGAGTTGATCAGAAAAGACCCGCGTCTTTTTGGCATCTACATCACCAATTTCGGTTGCGGGCCGGATTCATTTATCTCCCATTTTTTCAAGGATGCCCTGAACGGGAAGCCGTATCTCGAGATTGAAATAGATGAACACAGCGCCGACGCAGGCGCCATAACCCGGCTTGAGGCGTTTCTCGACAGCCTGAAGCATTTTAGTCATAAACCGGCCCTGGAACACTCAGCCCCCCTCGGCGCCAAGAAGACAGGCGCGCGCAAGGTCTTTTTGCCGGCCATGACGGATCAGGCGGCTTCGATCGCGGCGGCGTTCAGGGCATGCGGGATCGAATCCGAACTTCTGCCGGAATCCGATGATGAGTCTCTTCAAATCGGCCGTCATCTCACGTCCGGAAAGGAATGTTATCCATGCATCCTGACAACAGGAGATATGGTAAGGTGTACAAGGCGCCCGGATTTTGATCCGGAGCGGTCCGCATTTTTCATGCCTTCGGGGACAGGCCCCTGTCGGTTCGGCCAGTATCACAGGTTTCATCGCCTTGTTCTCAACGAACTTGGATATTCACAGGTGCCGATCTACGCGCCGACCCAGAGCGAGGTCTTTTATAAAGAACTCGGGATGGTTCACAAGGACTTCGCGAGGCTGACATGGCAGGGGATTGTGGCAATTGACCTTCTCGAAAAAGAATTGCGGGCCCTGCGTCCCTATGAGACCCTGTCGGGAGAAACAGACCGGGTCTATGCCCATGCCTTAGAAGACGTGCTCGGAACGATTGAACGACGGGAGTCCGTGACCCGGTCGATAATCAGGGCCAGGGAGGCCTTTGACGGCGTTTCAACAAACGGCGCGTGCAGAAAACCGATTGTCGGAGCCGTAGGTGAGATCTATACACGGGCAAACCGTTTTGCAAATGAGAACGTTGTCAGGAAGATAGAGTCCCTGGGCGGCGAGGTATGGATGCCCTCGATCGGCGAGTGGCTCCTTTACATCAACTTCATCGCCATGGATCGCAGCCTCAAGCATCGCCGCTTCAAGACCTTTGTTTCCAGCCTCTGGACGGACCGGGTTCAGAAAAGAGACGAGCACCGTCTCAGCGCCGCATTCATGGGAGGCAAGCGCCACGAAAAGGACCCGGAGATAATCGAGATTCTTCGCAAGGCAAGGCCTTATCTCCACCACGCCTTCAGGGGAGAGGCGGTCCTGAGTGTTGGAAAGGCGGTTAAATTCATTGAGATGGGTGTGGACGGCATCGTCAATATCATGCCATTTACGTGCATGCCGGGCACTATTACAAACGCCTTGCTCAAACGCTGTCGTGAAGAACACGACAATATTCCGTTTCTGAATATGGCCTATGACGGCCAGGCCCAAACCAACACCATGACGCGCCTCGAGGCATTCATGTATCAGGTGAAACGGTTTCATGAAATGAGGCAGGGGTGAAAAAAATACGCAGGAAGCTGAAAAGACCTGTAGCGCTTGGAGAAATATTGCAGGACGTCCTAAGGGCTTCCAAGATAGATATTAATCTTGAAATGGTCAAGTTGTGCGATCTATGGGACAATACCGTAGGGCCGGTAATCGCAAGGAACGCACAACCGGGAGCAATAAAAGGGGGTCTCCTCGTTGTCCATGTTTCAGGAGCTTCGTGGATGCATCACCTGCAATTTGAAAAAGAAGAACTGATTCAGAAACTGAACGACGCATTGGGGAAGGCCGCTATTTCCGACATGAGGTTCAAGATAGGGCGGTTGTGACATCCTGAACCTCCAGAATTTCTTCACTCAAGCATCGCCTCCATTTCACCCGTATAACTCCCGTCTTTGTTATATACGGTCAGGGGGTGGTCTATTTTCATGCCTGGCCTTCCCGCCTTTTTCCCCATTACTATGATCAATTTCGCCTCTGAGTCAGCATAGGAATGGACCGGTCGAAGGAGTTTTGGTTCGAGTCCATGCTCCCTCATGCCGCACAGCAGGTCTGTCAGGCGGTCCGCAGGATAAATCACAACTATTTGTCCTTTTTTTTTCAGAACAAAAAGGCTGGTTTGAAGGATATCGTGGAGATTCGCCTTTAGCTCATGACGCGCGATCGCCCGCTGAATATCAGGATTTACACGTCCTGAACCAGCCTTTCTGTACGGTGGATTGGTGCATACAAGATCGACGCTTTCCGGCGACAGGATAGGTTTGAGATCCCTCAAGTCTCTATGATGGATTGTGATACGGTCTTCCATATTGTTCAATCGGGCGTTTCCCGCAGCCATTTCAGCGAGATCACTCTGTATCTCGACTCCAATGATGCGGGCGTCCCACTCCCTGTACCCGAGAATCAGGGGGATAATTCCGCACCCGGTGCCCAGGTCAAGGATAACATCCGCGGGCTTCGGCCTCACATGGTATGCCAATATGATCGAATCAATGGAAAAACGATATCCCGTTGCATCCTGTACGACCTTGATATCACCGCCAAACATGCTATCTAATGTCTTGTTCACTTGTTCTCCTTTTTTGAAGCGCGGACATGCGTCGTTTTATCCGCGCGGGGCTTGTTGAAAAGCGAGTCGTAACCTCTTAAGAATCTCGGTCACTTGAGAGGTTGCCATTTTTTCTGGTGGGATGTATTTGCCCTTTTTGCGCTTTACATTACGTGATTTTTGCGGTATAAGCAAGAACAAGAAATGGAAATACAGACTTAGGGCTCGCCCAAAAATAATTTCACACTTTCATGCGTCGATCCATCCCGCATGGCTGCGTTGCTCGTCGGTTAAATAGCTTGCTATTCGCCCTTCTCGCGCCTTGCCATGAGGGCGCCTCAATGCCTGAAAATGTAAATTTATTTTTGGGCGAACCCCTTATCTTCGGGAAGCACATCTGCTTATTTTTCTATTATTAGGAGATAAAAAATGGATATTCCTCAACGAATAGGTATCGCAATTGATTTTGGTGTTCCAGTTATTATTGGAGGAGGGTTGGTCCGGTTTTTTGCTGATAGCTGGGGCGCGGTAGCGGCTTATGAGGTTCTTCTGATTGTCATATTGCTTTCTATTGTTCTCCCATCCAAGGAAAGCTAAAGAATGGGGACGAAATAACTTCTCCGAGTAGGTGCATAGATTTG
>MAXM01000143.1:0-302 GCA_001751015.1 Desulfobacterales bacterium C00003106 | reverse complement strand
ATCTATAGACCTTCAGATAATTAATTGCACAAGGCCAGAGAGAAAAATCCGAGTAAGGCGTACATAGGGGTACGTTGTCGAGGATTTTGACCGATAACGCCGAATTATTTAGGTGAAAGTCTATAGCAAGCTATTTTGATGCTTTTGGGATTTGAGATCGGGCAAAGGTGGCCTGAAGCTGTGATGCATATACCTCGGAAGGTTACAAATTGCGTGTTTTTCGGTGAGCAATGAGCATCAAGAGCAAGGCGCGAAGGTGCGGAATAGCAGGCTATTGCAAGCCTGAGCAACGCAGCTATTGG
>MAXM01000142.1:2552-5806 GCA_001751015.1 Desulfobacterales bacterium C00003106 | reverse complement strand
GATTTTTAGCGCCTAAACACAGACTCCCTTTAAAGTAAAATCAAGAGGATGTATATTTTAGTATCAATGCATGTGCGAAGATCTATAGATCCGCTTTACTTTACCTTTCCAATCCAGTGAATTTATTATGTTCACTCGACTTTGGCCATTTTTAATTCAACACCTTTAATCTAACCAATTGAAATCATTAAGCCTGGTTGCAATTAGATCAAATCTACCCCGTGAGAAACCTGGGTATGAGTGGGTGACTCTTGACATGTCTGTCCAGAGCATTGTAGGCTATGTTGGTCTTGTCATTGACAAACCACTTGAAAAAAGGAGCGTCGGAACGGTCGAGCACCTTGTCCCACTTCCTGAACCAGTGCAGTTCAGTGGCGGCCTCCTCCCAGTATCCTTCAAGGTCAACTTGTCCCTTGTCTACGGCCTCTTCATAGTCGTTCGGGTTGATGTTCGCGTTGATGACCATTTCCGGCAGCGGCCGATAGACCCGCCTTTCTTTCATCAAGGCGTCTGTGGTTTCGGCCTTGTGTTCAGGGGCGGGCAACCGGCTGGCTGACCAGACAAACCAGAGGAGTACTGTATGTCTCACGTAACGATCTATTCTATGGATGGATGTCCTTTCTGTACAAAAGCAAAGTCTTTCTTGAAGGAAAAGGGGATAGGTTTTGTAGAGGTTGATGCCCGGCCCGGATCAAAAGAATGGCAAGAGATGAAAGAAAGGACAGGCAGCGATTCGCTTCCCCAGATCGCGGTCAACGGAGAACCTGTGGGAGGATACAGCGACCTGGTGAGCCTTGAGGCTACAGGCGAACTGAACCGGCGATTCGGATTGGCCGGCAAAGGCGCGGAAGCTTCCCTTTATGACCTGATAATTATCGGCGCAGGACCAGCCGGTTTGTGCGCGGCTGTATATGCCGCAAGAAAGCTCCTCAAGACCCTTATTATCAGCAAGGATCTCGGGGGGCAGGTGGCCTGGACCTATGATATCGAAAACTATCTTGGTTTCAGCCAGATAGATACGGCTGATCTTATCAAAAAATTTGATGAGCACGTTGAAAAGTATGGGGTCGAGAAAATGGTGGGGAACAAGGTCAACGCACTGGAACTAACCGGCAAGATAAAGGGGGTCATCACCGGTGGAGGCAAAACCTACTTTGGCAAGACCATTATCATTGCCACAGGGAAACGTCCCAGGTCTCTCAATGTCCCGGGGGAAAAGGAGTTGATCGGCAGAGGGGTGAGCTACTGTTCCACGTGTGATGCCCCGCTCTTTGCAGGGGCTGACGTGGCAGTGGTAGGCGGTGGCAATTCCGCGCTTGAGGCGGTTCTTGATCTTGCCAAGGTCGCCAATAAGGTCTATATGGTCTCTCTGACCCCGGTGACTGGGGACACTGTCCTTTACGACAAGGTGAGAGGCTATTCCATTGTGGAGATCCTGACCGAATATGATACCACAAGGGTTATAGGAGATTCGGTTGTGGAAGGTATCGAGATCAAGTCTGTTGAGACCGGCGAGATCAAGCGACTGAATGTAGAAGGTATCATCATAGAAATCGGCCTCCTTCCCAATTCCGATCTTGTCATTGATACACTGGAGACCAATCGAATCGGTGAGATCATGATCGACAACAAGTGCAGCACCGGACTTTCCGGGGTTTTTGCCTGTGGAGATGTCACCAATGTCCCTTTTAAGCAGGTGGTTGTCGCCGCTGGAGAGGGAGCAAAGGCGGCGCTTGCGGCTTATGATTATATTATAAACCAGAGATAGATTGTAACTGGTGGATAGACTGAAGCTCGACTTTGGCCATTTTTGATGAATGATAGTTCCTTTAAAATAAGACTGTTAAAACACTGGGTTGGAAATAGACAAAGTCATCTAATCAACCTGATATGATATAATTCAATGTGAAAAAGCTCTATGTCTTGATGCTCTAAGATGAGGCGAAACTGAAAAATGGCCAAAGTCGAGTCATAAATGTCTTTTGTCACAAAGGCAAAAAAAACAAGAACAAGGCAAACTGATGAAGATTCCGGTAATTGACTTGGGTGAATGCGTTGACTGCGAGGCGTGTCTTGAGCTGTGCCCGAAGGTTTTTAGGAAAAATGATGCAGGTTACATAGAGGCAATTGAACTTGGTGAGTATCCCGAAGAAGAGTTGCAGGAGATCATCAAGAATTGCCCGGGCCAGTGTATTACGTGGGAAGAGATTTAAAAAAGGAGGTGATCAAATGGAAGAGATGAAAATTGCTTGCGGCAAACCGACCGGCGCAGTGGTTGGCGAGCCGGAAGAAGATGCCCGTAAAGAAGATGAAGGAAAAACAAAGGAGGCAGTGATGACTATAGCTAAGATTGGCGCAAAGGCCCCGGATTTTCAAGCCCCGGCCTTTTATGAAGGAAAATTTCAACAGATCAAGCTTTCAGACTATGCCGGCAAATGGGTGGTGCTCTGTTTCTACCCTGGCGATTTTACGTTTGTCTGACCTACCGAGTTGGCGGCAGTTGCCACCAGATATGAAGCCCTCAGGGAATTAGGTGTACAGGTACTTTCGGTCAGTGTTGACAGCCAGTTTGTGCACAAGATCTGGCAGGAAGAAGAACTTTCGAAGATGGTAAAAGGCGGTGTCCCCTTTCCTATGATATCCGATGCCGCGGGGAAAATCGGTTCGGTCTATGGGGTCTATGATGAGACCGCCGGAGTGAATACCCGTGGCCGCTTTATTATCGACCCTGACGGGGTCATCCAGGCCATGGAGATATTGACACCTCCGGTTGGCCGCAATGTAAGCGAATTAATCAGACAAATACAGGCATTTCAGCTTGTCAGGAAGAGCAAGGGCAGAGAGGCCACTCCGTCGGGGTGGCAACCCGGCAAACCCACGTTAAAACCAGGGCCTGACCTTGTGGGCAAGGTATGGGAGGTCTGGAAGCCTGATCTGGCATTCTGATTCCATCATATAGGGATGTTTTGGACGCAGAGGTGTCGCAGAGAGGAAAAACCAATCTCTGCGCCTCTCTGTGGTAAATATAGCCTTGTTCAAATATGCACAACTAACACATAGCGAGAAGAAAAAATGGATACCAAAAAGCATGCAGGCCGGGCCGTCAAACAGATGGTTCTGGACCTTCTCAAGTCAGATGATTTTGATCAGAAAGAAGATGAATTGCGCCGGTTGCCGGGCCGCCAGGTGATCAATCCACTGTTTTCTTTTCTCTGTCATTCTGATCAGAAGGTGAAATGGCGGGCGGTCACGGC
>MAXM01000142.1:1961-2513 GCA_001751015.1 Desulfobacterales bacterium C00003106 | reverse complement strand
GATGAGTCCGGCGGCATCGGCTGGGGCGCGCCCGAGGCCATGGCCGAAATCATGGCCTGTCATCAGAAACTTGCAGAGGAATATGCCCCTGTCCTGGTCTCTTATATCTGGGAAGAAGGCAATTTTCTGGAATATGAAATATTGCAGCGGGGCTCTGTATGGGGCGTAGGAAGGCTGGCCGAAAGCCGGCCGCATCTCCTGTCTTCAGAAGATGTTTGCCGTTATCTTCTGCCCTTCCTTGAATCAAAAGACGCAACGGTCCGCGGGCTTGCTGCGCGGGCCATGGGATTGTTCGGAGCCGAGCCACATCGGACGCAGCTTGAACCCCTTTTGGAGGACAACGCCGAAATCGAGATCTATCTGAACCGCACGCTGGTTGTGCGCCGTGTGAGCGAGCTGGTCAGGGAGGCTCTTAGCCCGGATTCTTAGGAAAGTTATTTCGTCCCCGTTTCTTAGACCTTTATCAAGAGAATAACCTGATGCAATCAATGAGATATTTGACCTCATTGTTTATTGTTCTTGCCATGGCTACAGGAGTTTGTGCGCAAGAGA
>MAXM01000142.1:0-1899 GCA_001751015.1 Desulfobacterales bacterium C00003106 | reverse complement strand
GGCATGGAAACTCGGTGTCCTATATGGAGAAAGTGACGGTAAAAAAAATGCCGAGTCTTACTTCACTGACCTCCGCCTGGACCATCTATTCATGAAGCATTTATATTCCTTTCTCAATGCGGGGTGGTCAAAGAACAAATTCGCAGGTATTGACTCCCGGTACTACGCTGGTCCTGGTTCAGGGTACAAGTTTCTTGCCGGACCCAGGCATTTCCTTTTGGCCGAAATCAGCCTTAACTACGTCAACGAGCAATACATCGATGACACGGACAAAGAATACCTCGGAGGCCGTGCTTTTGCCGAGTATGAATACGCCTTCACGAATAAGAACAAATTTTCCCAGTCCGTGGAATACCTGCACGATTTCGACGATAGCGATAACTATAATGTGAATTCAGAAACAGCGCTGATATCCGCATTGAACGACTATCTCGCACTAAAGACGAGCTACGTAGTCAAGTACAAAAATCAACCTATTCCTTCAACGCTGAAACAGACCGATACGATTCTATCGGTCACGCTCGTTATCAATTTTTAGAGCCTACGCATAAACTCAAAACCATAATCAAAAACGACATTTTTGCGGTTTTGATAAGAGGAGATAGGGGGTTTTTAGCGTCACGCGCGCTGAAAACGGGAAGTTTTTGTCCTTGAGCAAGAACGACACGGAAATGAGCAAATTCTGGACATACTTGTCCGGTGCTTTCGCTTTTTCTGCTTGTGAGAGGCTGGGGTTTAGTTTCTCAGGAGAACGTGAAAAGCAATCATTGTTTTGTCGAGGTAGGCTTGGAATGAAGCATTGCCTCTCTTCTTTAACCTGTCGTCGCCCAAGTCACACTTCAAACGTTTTATCATACGTTCCACAGACGGTCGACGGGTCATGATCGCCTTGAACCTCTTGGCCATTGGGGGATCATCAGTATCAATATGAGGCAAACAGTCAAACGATAGATTTATCGTTCGGCCGATATCGGCATGGGGGCAACACTCCATTTTATGTTCACAGTTCAAACAAACAGAAATATTGTTTCCATTGACAGGAGCTTGATATATAAGTTTTTCCGCTTCGTATCGTATCCCCTTGTAGTCCATCTCATGGCCTGCCGCGCATATCAGAGAGCCGTAAGGGGTGACTTTTTTCATGCCTCGCGGGAGATTCTCTGTAACCGGTTTTTTCCTGCGTGGATTTAGCGAGGTCTTGAGCTCAATGTTTAATTCTTCTTGAAACTTCTCCTTCAACGCCTTGTCATCACAGGCACTGTCGTACAGTACTCTGTCAATCACAGGTTTGATTTCGGGAAGATGTTCAAACACCTTTTCAACATGAGGGAATAATGTTTTTCCATCGAAGGTGGCGCCATCTGCTACGGCCGCAGCATCTATGGGCACTCCTTGTTTGGGAAATCCCAGAACACTTGCTTTATGTCCCCAAATGATTTTGCTTTTCGATTTGACAATCGTTCCAGCCCCGTCGTCAGCAAGTACCCATGGATGCGGGCAGTGTTCCCAATCCTCGCAATTACACCGTTTCGTAACCTTGGACTGTGACTTCTTCTGCTCTTTGCCTCCTTCTTCATAGGTTACTGTCTCAAAGCCGGAATAGGCGTGATAGTGCGTTGTGTCTCCTACCAATTCTTTTTCTTTTTCGATCACACCTTCTTTAATGTTTTGTTTTACTTCATCCCATTTGATCCGATTCCACAACCCCCAGTCTCTCATGATCACGTCAAATTGCTGGAGCTTACGAAGACTGGGAACGTGCCTGTTCCAGTACTCGCTGTTGTCATCTTTAGGAACAAAGCCACAAACACGGGCAAAAGGAAGATTGGAACTAAGAAGCAAATGGACTATCTCAGGCTCCGGTGAAAAGCCCAAAAGACTTGTGCCAAGGAAACTCTT